>JAHWIS010000067.1 GCA_019322385.1 Candidatus Woesearchaeota archaeon | reverse complement strand
TCCGCGCTCACTGTTGCGATGCTCAAGGACCTAGAGGTGGACCAGGAAGCAGCATTCACAGGCACGATAAACTCAGGGGAGCTTATCGGCCCTGTAGGAAGCTTAATGGAGAAGCTTGTTGCAGCAAAGGAATCAGGTATCAAGACCGTGCTCATCCCTGCAGTGCAGTCAGTGAAGCAGGAAGACAATGAGACAGACATCATTGAGTATGGCGAAGAGCTCGGCGTGGAAGTCGTGCCAGTAGCGACACTAAGCGACGCTGTGCAGCAACTAACAGGTAAAGAGTTTGAGGAAAAAGATCTTGAGATAGATGTGCCTGAGAGCTATAATGTGGTGATGAAAGAGGTTGCAGAGGATCTCTGCGACCGTGTCGATGTGCTTCTCGAGGATATAGACGTCTTTGACCTCGAAGGTAAAAAAGAGGTGGACCTCGAGCAGGTCAACAGGCAGAGAGAGGTCTTCAACCTGACAGAGAAAGGGAAGACAGCATTCGAGTCAGAGAACCATTACAGCGCAGCATCATACTGCTTTGGCGCAGGTGTAAAGGCAAGCGCTCTGCGTTATGAGCTTGCAGAGCTTCCTGAAGAGGAGCGCCTGGAAGAATCAGAAAGGCTGATGCAGAGAATAAATGAGTTCGACAAACAGATCGATGAGCGGGAGAAGCAGACGATAACAGACCTGCAGACATACATGATAGTCAAGGAAAGGGTGCTGGAGGCAAGGCAGTACCTAGCTACAGGGGAGAATGACTCGCAGACATTCGGATATGTGACTGAGAGGCTGAACAGCGCAGTCGCATGGAGCAGGTTCTTTGACCAGGGAGGGACAGCATATGACCTCGATGAGGAAAGCCTGCAAGGAAGCTGTTCCAGGATACTTGCAGATGTCGACGAGAGATTCCAATACCTCAACCTCTTCTTCCCGGGGCTGTTGAATGACCTGCGGAATAATTTAATTACTGCGCACAAGCATTACGAGACAGGAGAATATGCATTGTGCGTCTATCTTGCGAGCAGGACAAAGGCAGAAGCGAATATTATTGTTACTATGCTGGGCGTGAAAGAGGACTTTGCAGACGACCTTCTTGAGCTTAAGATGAATGCTGCAGAAAAAGCAGTGGCGAAACAGATCGACAAGGGGGCATTCCCGATAATCGCGTACAGCTATTATGAATATGCAAACTCACTCAAGGAAGATGACCTTTCATCTGCACTGCTGTACTCAGAATATGCGCTTGAGCTTAGCGACATCGAGATATATTTCGAGAAGAAATCCCACAAGATCGACTGGTCTGCACTGAAACCAAAGCTACGGAAATATGTCCCGACAGTAACTTTCATCTGGGGACTGATACTCGGATTTATTTTATGCTGGATCATATTCAGGGAAAAGGTCAGAGGGAAAGCTGTTCGGAAGGCTCCTGCAAAGGCACGACGGAGAACACCTCCTGCGAGAAAGGTAAAGAGGAGAAAGACACGAACAAGCCTGAGGCTCAGGTAGATTTTTATATTATATCATCTTATGGTGCTTCATGGATCATGAATTATTGAATGTTGTCGACCCAAATGATGTAGTTCTTGGACATTCCACAAAGTCAGACATAAAGAAAAGAGGGCTGAACTATCGCTGCGTGCAGATATTCCTGTTCAATGGAGCGAATGAACTTCTGATATGCAAGAGGCCTGAGACAAAAAAGATGTATGCAGGCAGATATGCTTCTGTGATGGGGCATGTAAGAAGAGGTGAAAGCTATGAAGATGCCGCTTATAGGGAAGTCAAGGAGGAGCTGGGAGTAAACACAAGGCTTACTAGGATAACAAAGTTCAGTATACTGGAAGGCGGAAGCAGAATATTCCAAGAGATCTACAGCGGAGGCGTGAGCGGAGAGCTCAAGCCAGACAAGACAGAGATAAGCGAGCACAAGTTCATAAGCATACGGGACCTGAGGTCAGAGATGGTGACAAACTCGCACAGGTTCGCACCGCCTTTCCTGGAAGCAGTAAGGGCTTTTATGAAGGCTAAGAATATCTATTAGGTCTTTTTCTAATTTAGAAGGTTTTCAAAGAACATAAAACCCTAGCAGACCTGCCGAAACAGGCCTGCCGGGGAAAAAGAGGTGAATATGAGTCTTAATGATTAAAACCCTGGCAGAACCTCACTGCTGAGGCTCTGCTGGGGAAAAAGAGGTGATAATTAAGTTTAGGAGAACTTCTCCAAACCAACCCCCAGGGTATAAATGTAGTAAGAACTTCTATATAAAGCTTTCGTTTTTTGAGCATTCTCGAGTAGTAACAAATTACATAAATATGAGTTAGAGCTCCTAAAACGCATGAAACAGCCTAAGAGATGCCATAAGTGCATACGCAGGTCTGCTTATAAACTGGTGGACAAATGGTACTGCGGGAAGTGCTTCTGCCAGCTGGTAGAGCAGAAGATCAGGCGGCATCTCCGCAGATACAGGATAAAGAAGGACAGCAAACTGCTTGTCACAGACAAGGCAAGCGAGTATATGCTGAAGAGAGTTGTCAATGTGCCTGTTGAGATTGTAAAGAAGAAACAAAGTACAGGATTCCTTGTGCTGCCATGGACACTTGATGATGAGAACGAAGAGTTCCTCAAGATGTTCCTCAAGAACAAGAGGATCGTTACAAAAGAGAACAAGAAAGTGATCAAGCTCTTCTATCCAGTTTCAAAGAAAGATATGAAGATATATTTTTTGACAAAGAAAGTCACTTACAGGCCTGTGAAGACAGAGATAAACCAGATGATTGATATTCTGGAGAACAAATATCCAGGCACAAAGACAGGGCTTCTTAAAAGCGAAGAACGGCTGAAGAAGATACTATGAACACAAAAACAAAATACAAGATACTGATAGCGCTCCTTATTGTAGTCATCATACTCAACTGGGCCACTATATCAGAGCTTGTCAAGAACAGCAACAACAGCGTGACAGACCGAAATGTAGAGGAGCTGCCTCAGATATACAACGAGACAACAGTTGCTTCAGAGATATATTTCTGCCCGCAGGATGAGTGCCTGGATGAGATGCTTCTCTGGCTTGATGCAGCTGAAGAGTACATACACTGCGCAATATTCAAAGTCGGGCTGCTTGAGCTGCAGGAAAAGATGTTCCAGAGAAGCGAGGAGATAGAGGTAAAGCTGATAACAGACGACAATTATTATGAAGAAGTGAAGCATCTTGATTTTGCAATGCACGACAACCGCTCTGGATTGATGCACAACAAGTTCTGTATCTTGGATGGGAAAGCAGTATGGACCGGGAGTTTCAACCCGACAGAGCGAGGAAACTATAAGAACAACAACAATGTTGTTTTCTACCAGTCTCAATACCTTGCAGAGAACTATGAGAAAGAGTTCCAGGAGATGTGGGGCGGCTTGTTCGGGAAAGGAGAAAGGAATGAAAAGACTGAATTCATAATCAACGGCAAACGAATCGAGAACTATTTCTGTCCAGAGGACTGGTGCGCAAACAAGGTAATATACGCGCTGCAGGATGCTGAGAAATCAATATATTTCATGACATTCTCATTCACGCACGACGACATAGGCGAGCAGGTTCTTGAAAGGGCTGCTGATGGTGTCGAGGTCCGCGGGGTGTTCGAGAAATCCCAGAACAACAAGTATCTCGAACGCGAGAAGTTCCTGGATGCAGGCCTGGATGTCAGGTGGGACGGAAACTCAGCTAATATGCACCACAAGGTATTCATCATCGACAGCAAGACAGTGGTGACAGGCAGCTTCAACCCCACAAAGAACGGCGACACAAAGAATGACGAGAACCTTTTGATCATACACGACCCTGTTGTAGCTGCAAAGTATATTGAGGAGTTTGAGATGGTGTGGGCCGCTGCAGGAGAATAGATTTAAATAACACCATACATTCTGGTGCTGTATGACCTGGTGGAAAAAGGTGCTGCTTGGGATCGTGATCGTGTATTTCTTGATAGCGATAATCCGCATCCTGGTGTATGGCTGGGATGGTATTGGAGACTTCTTATTAGGGCCGTTCAATATAATAGCTGGCGCGTTTGAGGGGATAGCAAAAGGCATAGGCAAGGCTCCAGAAAGCTATGAAGCAGGAAGGGAATCTGCAAGAGCATCAATAGGAAGGTAAGATGACTATCCGCAAACCAATAGTCGCAGGGCAATTCTATCCAGCAGATGCCAAAGAGCTGGAGGATTCTATCAAAAGCAGCTTCACGCACAAGTTCGGGCCTGGCGGATTGCCAAAGAAAAGAGGAGATAAGAACGTATATGGTGCAATATCACCTCATGCAGGATATTTCTATTCAGGTGCAGGAGCTGCACATGTGTTCAAGGAGATAGCAGAGGCAGAGTTTGCTGATACTTACATAATCCTCGGAGTCAATCATTCAGGGCCATGGACGTGCTCGAGTGATGAAGACTGGGAAACACCATTAGGCACAGTAAGATGCGATGCAGAGCTTGTCAAGAAGATGGAAGAGAAAGGGGTTCCGATAAAGAACACACCACATCATGGAGAACACTCGATAGAGGTGCAGCTGCCATTCCTGCAGTTCGTGTCAAAAGACAGGACCAAAGACCTTAAGATAGTGCCGATAATGATTGCAGACACAAAATTCGAGAAGATAGGCAAATCTATCCAGGAAGCTGTGAAAGAGCTCGGCAGGAAAGCAATCATCATCTGCTCTTCTGACTTCACGCACTATGGATTCAACTATGGATATGTGCCGTTTGATGAAGATGTCAAGGAAAACATGAAAAAGCTAGACGGTGAAGCGATAAAGCTGATCGAAAAGGCAGATTCTAAAGGATTCTTAGATTACACAGAAAAGACAGGTGCGACAATCTGCGGCAAGTGCGGGATAAGCGTGCTGCTCTGGCTGATGAAATATAAGAAAGCAGAACTCCTGAAGTATTACACGTCAGCAGATATCATCGGAGATTATGACAATGCAGTAGGATATGCATCTATTGTTTTTATTTAGACTTGTGTTTATGCTTCTTGACTTTCTTTACTGGTTTTGCAGGCTTTTTTGCTTTTTTTGGCTTTTTCTTGGGTGTGGATTTCTTCTGCTTTTCAGCAGCAGCCTTTGCCTCTGCGAGTGACATGCTTCCAGAAGACCCTGGTTTCGGTTCGTATTTCGGCTCAGGTTTGGGCTTAGCTTTCGGTTTTGTCTTAATCTGCTTATGCCTTGCCAATGCCTTGTCAACCCTTTCATGATGCCATCCGACCTCTAGGAGGCGTGTCTTGATATCTTCCTTTGATTTTCCCCGCTTCAGGCTCTCATCTATGTAGCTGCTAAGCTCCTTGTCAACACTATATCTTCCTTTCTTCTTACCAAAGACGACATAAAGTATCAATATCGCGATAACAATCAATATGATTGCAAGTGTAACGACAAACGAAAAACCGTCCTCATCCTCGACAGTCTCAGCAGGTGCTGGTTCTGGAGCAGGTGCTGCTGGTTGTGCCGGAGTCGGCTTCTTTGTGAGGTCCACAGCAGTTATATCAGAAGGAACTCCTATGTCTGCGACTTCTTCAGCAGGTGCTTCAGCCTCTTCAGGTTCTTCTTCAAGCTCTATAAGAGCCTCTGCAGTCTCGCCTGACTGGGCCTTTCCGATAAAGAGGTAATGAACACCCTGGTCCTGCTCTGCAGTGTAGACGACATTAGATGCATCCTCATTGATGATCTTTGTCGGCAGGGTCTCCCATATCTCCAAGACCCTATCATAAGAATGCAGCGCGACAGTATCCCTTGCGACAGACATGTTCTCAAGCCAGCCCTTGGCGACCCTGAACTCATAGACAAACTTCGTAGTATCATGAGGCACAAAGCCGGAATATTTCAGCTCATTGAACTCGTAAGAATCATTCTCAGGCACTTCAGGAAGGAAGTCAGGTGTTGCCCTGAGATTATAAACAGTGACTCCTGCGTTCTTTGCTTCGCGGTTTATAGTGAATGTTATCTTAGTGATTGCAATCTCGTCAGTCTTGACATTGAATGTGAAAGGCGTATCCGGATCTACAGTCTCGAATATCATACCATCCTGCGGATTCCAGGCAGGGTTGTAGAAAGTGACTCCATATGCAACAGCGCATGGCGCCAGCACAAGGATCAAAAGCAATGCAGCAAAGAGATTTCTCATCATATACACCTCATATTACTTTAATATAGCTAATGCTAAGCGCATTTAAATGTTTTTTGGAAATAGAACCAAACAGAGCTAGGTTGTTAAAAGAAAAAAAGAAATTGGAAAGGAGGATGAAAAAAAAATTTAAGGATTTAGTAGTATGTTTGGCCGCTGATCTCGTCCTCAGCTTCCTCTTCCTCATCGTCCTTCTTTCTTGTGAAAACCACAATCAGGACAACGACTATGAGGATGACAACAAGGACGATCAAACCAATCTCCAAAGCCCTCTTCAGGCTGGATCCTGATTCGTCAGCATCTGGCTCAACAACGGTAGCAGACATAGGTATCTGCTTCACGAGGCTGCCAGAAGCGTCCTTAATATCAACGCTAAACATATGCTCTGCGAGCTCTGAAGTCTCCTTTGCTGAAACATAGACATAGACTGACTTTGACTCACCACCATCGACAGTTACTGTCTGTAGAGGTGAAATCTTGACAGTTGCCCAGTCATCAGCACCGGTGACTGAAACGATAAACGTCTTTGCCTCGTT
>JAHWIS010000066.1 GCA_019322385.1 Candidatus Woesearchaeota archaeon | reverse complement strand
TTTTTCTTCCTGGTATGATCGATGAAATAAGAAAGCATGTTAAAGAGCAGTGCATGAAAGAGACGAATTTCTTTGGCATGAATGCATATAGCTATCATTTCAGAACCACTGTGAAATACGCCAAGCTTTTGGCAGACAAGCTTGGTGCTGACAAGGAGATAGTTGAGATTGCAGCATGGCTTCATGACATAGGCAGCATCACAGGTAATTATGATGACCATCATATTGCAGGGGCAGAGTATGCAGAGGAATTGCTGAAAGGCTATGATTATCCTCAGGAAAAGATTGAAAAGGTAAAGCATTGCATCATTGCGCACAGGGGCAGCAAGAGCATACCTCGCGAGACCATTGAGGCAGAATGCATAGCCAGCGCTGACGCAATGTCGCATTTCGATAACGTCCCTGGCCTGTTCCATCTAGCGTATTCTATAAGGAAGAAGAATGTTGAGGAAGCCAAGGAGTTTGTCATAGGCAAGCTCCAGAGGTCCTGGAACAAGCTCACTCCAGAAGCAAAAGAGGTCATAAAGCCGAAATACGAGTCCATGAAGGTTCTGCTTGAATAGGCTCTTTTAAGCATAATTTTTATAAATAGCTGCTTTTTCTTTCAGATTGCGCTGTGGGGATGCCGGAGTGGTCAACCAAAACCTGCGGTTTTGGAGCGTCCAAAACTGCATTTTGGACCAAACGGGTATGGTTCAGGGCCATATGGCTTAGTGCCTACGGGGGTTCAAGTCCTCCTCCCCACATTTCTTAAATCTCTATTCTTTAGCATAATAAAACATAAATATGCTTATCTTCTATCTGCCTCTATCACACTCCAGAGGTGCTATAAATGAAGAAGTTGACTATTTTGTTCATGGTTTTGATGCTTGTTCTTGTTGTGTTTGCTGCAGGCTGTGCCTGTGAGAAGGAAGACAATGGAAAGAAGCTATCTTCCAGGCCTGTGACAGCAGATCAGAGAGGCGAGCAGCCTGCAGAAGAGCCTGAAGAGACAACCGAGCCTGAAGAGGTTGAGGAAGAGCCTCAGCCAGAACCTGTTGCTGGAGAGGCATTCTGCGAACAGCTCTCAAACTCAGAGATAGGGAATATATTGGGAGGCACTTGGTCAAAGCTTGGTGACTGCCCTCAGAGGCCTGCAATGCCAGCTGGCGTTGATGTCTGCATCTGCTCTTATGACGGTCCAAGGCAGCTTTATGTGAATGTCGAGACCCAGCTGTATGATGATGCAGATGAGGCAGAGCGTGTCTATAATATGTATTGCGAAAGCACTGCCGAGGAATCAGAGGTAGGCACATACTCCTGCAGAAGGGAAAGGTCATCAACAACAACGCCGAACTATGTATATTTCCTGAAAGGCAATTACTTCGTGAAGGTCTCTTGCCTTGGCGGAACCTGCTCATTGAACTCTGTTGCAGAGCTCGCCAAGCAGGTAGATGCAGAGATTTAGCAAAATCTTTTTAAACTTCTTTTTTATTTCTCTTTATTATGAAGAAGTACTTTGCTGTCAAGGATCCTTGTTCTGGAAAGGAAGCATTGTACCAGGTAGTCCATGGCGAGCATGGACAAGGCTTTGACATTGTTGCAGCAGGCCCTAATATAGGTGCGCTTGTTGACAGCATAATGAATCATGTTGAGAAGACAGGAGGCACAGGAATTGACATCTATATCAAGCCGCCTACAGATGCATTTTGGGTTGATGTCAAGCCCCAAGCAGATTCAAAGGCAGAAGTTGAAGAGACTGATGTCGTGATGCATCAGACAATAAGGATAGATAGGGGAAAGATGAATCAGTTCATAGCCAAGCTGCATGAGAAGACAAAGGATAAGGATTATATGTTCATGTTCTACAGATGATTGATATGCAAGAAGTAGAGATAAAGGCATTGCTGACAAAAGAGAAGTATAATTATCTCAAGGCCTTGCTGCCGAACAGGTACAGAAAGGTCAATGAGGACAACATAACCACTGTCAAGTTCAAGCCAAGGGATGTCAGGGTGAGGTATTCTGACAAATTAAGAGAAGTCGTCTTCAAGGATACAGACCCTACGAAGTTTTCGAGGAATGAGATATCCATAAATCTCAAGGATATCGACGACTGCCATAACATGATTGCACTGCTCAATGAGATGGGTCTTGAGCAGCATCCCGGCTGGACAACCGAGCGTGCAGACTTTGTCTGCGAATTCGGCGACCATGAATACACCCTTTCCCTCCAGCACATACCTAACTTTGCTTATCTTCTAGAAGCTGAGATACTCTCTGACAATCCAGACAAGCACATACCGAATCTCAAGAAGATACTTTCAAACCTTGGATGTGAACCTCTGGATCCTGACGAGTTCAAGGAAAAGATAAA
>JAHWIS010000065.1 GCA_019322385.1 Candidatus Woesearchaeota archaeon | reverse complement strand
CAACAGTCGTGCGTGTTGGTCTTGAAGAGTTTGATCTCGGGAAGAAAAAGATATATCTATGTGGTGAAGGAAGGCTTGTTAATTTAGCTTGCGCTGAGGGGCATCCAAGCGAAGTGATGTCAACATCATTCTGCGGACAGGCACTGGCGTGTGAGTATCTGGTTCAGAACGAGGGAAAGCTCGACGCTGCAGTGCACAAACTGCCAGAAGAACTGGACATGGCGATCGCTAATCTTCAGCTTGGCGCGATGGGAGTAAAGATAGATAAGCTTTCGAAAGAGCAGAGGGCGTATCTGGCTAGTTGGAAAGAAGGGACTTAGTTAATTTATGATTTCTTCTAGTTGTTCAGGGTTCTCAATTGTATAATCAGCGTATTCCTCTTCGCCGCCAGCAGGGTGGCCCCACTTGACAAAGATCTTCTTTGCACCAGACACGCGTTCAAGGTCGCTAAGCTTGTCGCCGATGGAGAACATGATATTCCCTGCTGCCTGCAGCGCTTTGACATCCTGCTCCTGGTTCTCAAGGCCCAGGATGGGCGGCTGTCCGTAAATGTAATCAAACTCTACTGGAACTTCGGCTATCTGCAGCATCCCAGAGATAATGTCTGTCCTGACACCAGAGACAATCGCAAGCTTGTAGCCAATGCTTTTGATCCTCTGAAGCTGCTCGACCAATCCGTCAGGGATGATTGAATGGCTGTGTTTCTTTGCAGCCATATACATACCGATCTGGAACAGGTTGGTCGCGATCTGGTTCTGTACCTGTTCACCTGAAAGGTCCATAAAACCAAGATCATTCTTCCTGTATCTGAACTTCATGTCAGCAGAAATGCCTGTGAGTTTTTCAACAAATTCCCTGTTTGCTTTGTAAAACAGTTCAGGATCTGCGTGTTCAGCCTTTGCCGGGACTCCTCTCTTCAGAATCTCTGTCCTAAGCTCATTAGCTTCCTCTATTATCTCTGCCTTGACCAGAGTTCCTGCAAAATCAATCACAACTATCTTTTCAGCCATACTATCCCAACAGTTTAACTATCTCTTGTGCGAACTTGGTGGCGGCTTCTGGTCCGTTGCCTGTGACTACTTTTCCGTCGACAGTCACGAGGTCGCCTGTGTAGCCTGCTGATTTCTTGTTGACGTTCTCTGACTCTGACTCAAAGCAGGTCGCCTTGTGTTCTTTCAGCACCCCTGAGTTCGCCAGTATTGACGGCGCGATGCATATCGCAGCCACGACCTTGTCTGCGCTGTAAGCATCCTTTGCGATCTTTTGTGCTGCTGGGTCGTTGAAGTAGACAGGGGTACCAGGTCCTCCTATAAAGACCACAGCGTCATAGTTGAGGGCGTCAACCTCGCTGATATCGATATCTACGTCAGCAGTGGCGCCGAGCTTGCCTTTTGCGACTTTCACTCCTTTTGAAGCAACAGTGACTTCTGCGTTTGCGCTTTCAAAAACCTGCTTGGGCTCCAGGAATTCCTCATCGCGGAATCCGTCAGGAGCAATGATCATCAGAATCTTCTTTCCTGAAGCATCCATCTGTATCGCCTCCTCCTTGGCACAGCCAAATGAAAATATTGAGATGAGAATGACTATGAGCAATATTAATCTTTTCATCAGATCACGCCCAGCCAGGCGAGCACTATGAATATCAATCCTATGACAACGCCTGCGAGCAGCATGATCACCCCTTGTTTTATCATGCTCTCCTTAGCAATTTTACCAGCAAAAGCGCCAAGCACAAAAAGGTTGACAGCAACAAGAGCAAGCGACAGGTAGTATGCTGCCTGTATTGAAATATAGCCTGCAGGAACGAAAAAGAAAGGGAATATCAGTATGAATGCAAGGATCAAGGGTATTATACCATCAACAACACCGATGATCCAGGCCATCTTCTCGCGCTGTCTGGAGAACTCAGTCCCTGACAGGTCCTTTATGAGATGCGCCTCAATCACGCGTATCTTCTTCTTGATCTCTGCGCGCTCAGCAGCGTAAGAGCCCCAGATGCCTGACACGCACATAGCAATGCTGGCGCCGATACTGGGGATGATTATCAATTTCGGGTCTTTGATGCCGCTCATGAAGACCGCGACAACAATGCCTAGGATTGTCAAGGCGCCGTCAAAAGAATTGATTATGATGTAACGCCTTACAATCTCATGCTCAACAAGAATCCTGAAATAATTGAGGATTGACTTTTTCATGTTCAAAGCGGCCTGAATGCATGAGGCAGCTCATGGGGCTGGTAAGAGCACAGCGTTTTTCCGACCGCTACCTTATCAACAGAATGCACAACAGCGCCGAAATCTTCAATGGTCTTCCTGATAGCCTCAAAATTCAGCGAATTACCCTCAAGCACGATCTTCACAGACTCTGTTTTCTCATCAACCGCATATACAGAAATATCAAGATTCTCAATTCCGTTTGTCTTTGTCAGCTCCTGGCCGAACTCGACAATGTTAGGCTTGTGCGGCTTTAGGATATCAAGCACCAATAGCTTTATGGATTTGGGTTTTTTAGCTGCCATCTGTTCACCTCTTGCTATCATTAAAACCAGGTGTATTTTTAAATCTTGTGCTGCAGAATGCCAAAATATATAAGAAAATGGCTGCTGGGATTGGAGCATGAAGAAAAAACTGCTTTTGCACACCTGCTGCGCGCCGTGCAGTACGCACTGTGTCAAGGAACTGCTTGCGGATTATGATGTTGTGATGTATTTCTATAACCCTAATGTGCATCCTTATGGTGAGTATATCAGGCGGCTGGGGGATGCACAGAAAGTGGGTGATAAGCTCGGGGTGGAGCTGGTTGAAGGCGATTATGATGTTGATGAGTGGCTCAGTCACATCGCTGGATTCGAGGAAGAGCCAGAAGGAGGCAAGCGATGCGGCATATGCTTTTCTATCAGGCTCGGGAAGACAGCTGAGTATGCAAAGAAGAATGGGTTTGACCTGTTTACAACGACAATGAGTATATCACCGCACAAGAACTCAAAAGTGATCAATTCTCTTGGCGAAGAGCTGGCCAAGAAGCATGGTGTCTCATGGGTGCACTCTGACTTCAAGAAGAAAGACGGGTTCAAGAGATCGACAAAGATGAGCAAGAAACTTGGACTTTATCGCCAGAAGTATTGTGGATGCTTCTATTCTGTAAAGGGTTAGTGTTTCTTTCTCTTGTGATAATACATCAGGTAGAAACAGGCAGCCACTGCGCCTAACAGGTTGAACAGGATATCCAATGCATTGTTCAGGTAGTCGCCGACCTGCTCTGCAGCATTGAGGAATACTGATGAGAACAGCTCTATAAGCTCTATGACTGCGCCCAGGCCCAGAGCGATCAGGATAAGTATCAGTGACAGCAGGAACCTGTTGCTCTCCAGTTCTTTCTTCAGATGAGGTGAGAGGAGGCTGTAGGCAATGAGCGTCGCCACAAATATCGCTAAAAAATGCACCACGTGGTCATATCTCAGGAGGCCTTTGATGAGCCAGGTGTCATACAGCCTTGTGCTGTTGAGGATTATGTTGCCTCCGAATATATGCAATGCACCTACAATGGTGAGGCTGCCCCAGATGCCTGTGGTCAGATGGAGTTTCTTGTGATATAATATGATCATCACGATCAATGTCGACATTATGATCGTGTAATACAGGAACTCATAGTTCCTCTTGTAGACAGAGATGACTGTGAATAACAGAAGATACGATAAAGTGAAATAAAGCATTCCCTTGAGCTTGATTCTCTCGTTCATCGTTCATACACTTCTATTTCTTTATTATCTTGACGCTCTTTATCTTCTGTCTTGTTACCTTGTCGACCTCGATGGTCACCCTCTTCAACCTTATCTTCTCGCCCTGCCGAGGTATCCTCTCAAGCTTGTGCTCTATGAACCCTGCGATCGTGTCAAAATGCAAGTCCTTCAGCCCCAGATGGAGCACCCTGTTGACCTCTTCTATCGATGCCTTTGCATCGACCCTTATGAGATTCTCGTTGATCTTCTTTATGTACACGCTGCGCCTCTTGCTCTTGTCAAAGATGTCGCCCACTATCTCCTCCAGTATATCTTCAACTGTTACAAGGCCTGAGACATTGCCGTACTCATTGACGACAACTGCTATCGGGACGTGCTTTCCCTCGAACTCTGTCAGCAGGTTGCTTATCCTCTTTGATTCAGGCACAAAATACACAGGCCGCATGATCTTCTTAATGTTCACGTTGAGCCTGTTGTCCTTTGCATACTTCAGGACATCATCCACATCTAAGATTCCTATTATCTCATCACTGCCGCCTGCAAACACAGGGTATCTCGAGAAAGGGGTCTTCACGACAAAGTCGATGACATCCTGTAGCTTCTTTCTGCCATCGATCATCTCCATGTCTGCTTTCGGGGTCATTATCTCAGTCACTTTCATGCCCTTGAACTCCAGCACATTGTGCATCATCTCAGCAGCCTCTTTTGAGAGTATGCCTTCTTTCTTCCCCATTGTCACTATGATCCTCAGCTCTTCTTCAGAGAGTTCGCCCTCTTTTTTTGTGCCTAGCAGCCTTGCCATCAGCTTTGAGATCAGCTCGAATATCTTGACGAACGGTGAGAGGATATAGTACAGCCGTTCTATCAGCCTTGCCACTTTTAGGGAGACCCTCTCTGCATTCTGCGTTGCAAAGGTCTTTGGTGTTATCTCTCCAAAGACAAGGATCAAGAAGGTCATTATTCCTGTTGCTATGCCCACGCCCTTGGAGCCGAACAGGTCTGTGAAGACAACTGTGGCGAGAGAGGCAGCACCTATGTTGACAAGGTTGTTGCCTATCAGAATGGTTATGATCAATTTATGCGGGTTCTGCTTCAGGCGGTGCAATGCTTCAGAGCCTCTCTTTTTTTGTTTTAGCAGAGAATTAACCTTAATCCCGGTGAGTGACATCAAGGCGGTCTCAACGCCTGAAAAGAAAGCAGAAAGCACTATGAGGACAACCAAAATACCTATCTGCATCTCAATCATAGTACAACCTCTTTTTAAACTGAATTGGTAAGAATATTATATAAAATTAACTGAAATCTAGGTTGTGATGAGGAGCATAGCATCACCGAAAGAATAGAACCTGTATTTTTTTTCCACTGCTGTCTTGTATGCGTTCATGATGTTCTCTCTCCCTATCAATGCTGAGACAAGCATGATCAATGTTGATTTCGGCAGGTGGAAGTTGGTGATCATCATGTCTGGCTTGAGCTTGAAGCTGTAGCCAGGATAGATGAAGATATCTGTAGTGCCTGTCTTGGGCTGGAGGATGCCAAGGTCGTCTGTCGCGGATTCGAGGGCTCTCAGTGCTGTTGTGCCTACGATGATGAGGCGCTTATGCCTGTTATTGATTATATCTGCAGTCTGTTTTGAGATGCTGAACCATTCATCATGCATCTTGTGCTGCTTGATGTCCTCTGTCTTGACTGGAAGGAATGTCCCGTAAGAGACATGGAGTGTTATCTTGACTATCTTTATGCCTTTTTTTTCAATTTTTTTTAGGAGCGCTGGCGTGAAATGGAAGCCTGCAGTAGGTGCTGCTATGCTGCCTGAATGTTTTGCATACACTGTCTGGTATTGCTCTTTTTTTGCTTTCTTCTTGATGTAAGGCGGAGTAGGCATCTCGCCGATGTCTTGGATGATCTCTTCCACATTGTCCTTGTTGAACTCTACCTCGAACTCAAAGCCGTCGCTTTCTTTTTTTACTTTTGCAGTCAGGCCTTTTTCGAAGATGAATTCATTTCCTTTCTTTACTTTGTTGCTCGTGATCTGGCACATGAATCTCTTTTTGCTTAATTTTTTTGATATTAGAAATTCTGCTCTTGCTCCTGTTGATTTTTTCCCTATCAGCTTGACTGGTTCTACTTTGGTATCATTAAGGACAAGGATGTCATCCTTTTCAAGATAGTCGAGTATGTCGCTGAAGGTCTTGTGCTCGATCTCTTTTCCTTTGACAACCATGAGCCTGCTTGCGTCTCTCGGCTCTACAGGTTCCTGAGCAATGAACTCTTTCGGCAGATTGTAGTCAAACAGTTCCAGTTTCATAGGATCTGCAAAGAAAT
>JAHWIS010000064.1 GCA_019322385.1 Candidatus Woesearchaeota archaeon | reverse complement strand
AAGGAAACCAAGGTCCTGCTCTATGTTCGCTAATTCAGGACCGCCGCTGGCATCACCTACAACAAAGCCATGGTCATTACAGAGCAGGCCGCTCTTTATGTATGGCGATCCCATATTGACTGTCGAAGGTGTGCATCTCAACCCCAGCAGGTCCTCCAGATAATTTGTCTCTGCTGTTGTTATGTCCCTATGGACAATGCACCCTCTGCTGTTGAGCGCAGCAAGGCTCCCCACAGTGCCGAGTCCTGCAATAGTTCCAGGCTTGAGGCTGACTCCAAGAGCCTGCCTTATCCTTTTCTTCTGGTCTGCTGAAAACTCAGGGTTTGCAAGGCATCCCTTGTCATTGCAGACCAGGTTGTTGCCGAGCGCTGTCGCCCTTGACTTGATGATCGTGTGGTCTATCTTCAGCCTGTCAAGCTGCTTGAGCTCGTAATCAAACACTATCTCAGGCACCAGCAGTGTCTTTGAATTGCCTGCGACAAACACACCTATGAGCGAAGTGCCGCAGATCGTCAGCTGGTGTACAGGGACATCCAGCACGCGTGCCAGCTGCTTTGCCTCTTTAGCAGGCACTTCCCTGCCCAGCAGGCAGTAATCATTGCAGCAGTAACCATAAAGCCCTACATTTGGGTTGCCGTTGAAATTGGTCTTTAAGACGTGCATGGTTGTACCAAATAGACTGCTGTTTAAATATCTTTCTTAGAAACAGACGAGGGATTATTCCCTTTTCTCGACTTCGATCTGGTAGCCTTTGACTATCAGCTTGTTGTCTTCGCGCAATATGTATATCTCTTCAAGGTCGTTGATGACGATGTCGTTGCCTTCCAGATAATACGATACGTTCAGCCTGCGGATCCTCATCTTCTCTGTGTTGTCGAACTCGAATGTCTTGACAGGGAACTCTGTTGTCTTATGAGGATTGTTGACATTGTATAGCCTGACAACCGCTGTCTTGAACTTTGCCCCTTCTTTTCGCGGAAGCCTCCCTATCAGAACGCTCTTTATAGGCTCTTTGATCTCCTTTTGTTCGGGATTTCTTACGACGTCCATAATATCACGAAAACAGTCTTTAATATTTAAAGCTTACTGAGCTATATATAAGTAAATCACACGCTAATCAGACAGAAAGTTGGGTGCTTGAGTCAACCCTTATGTCGGTGACATCCTTGACCCTCCTCAGCTTCTCGATGATGTTATCTATCTCTGACTGCTTTTCTGCCTCTATCTTGAATGTGAGCATTATCTTCTTCTTCCTTGTCCTGGTATTGACAGACTTGACACTGACCTTCTCTGTAGCAAGCAGGTTGAGCAGGTCTGCAAGTATCCGCGGCCTCTCACTGACATAGACCCTGAGCTTCCGCAGATGCAGCTCTTCCGGCTCGATCCATGTCAGCTTGACCTGCTTTGACTTGTCCAGCGAGTGGACGTTTATGCAGCCGAGCTTGTGCACAGTGATCTTGCCTTCCTTTGTCTGCAGACCGACGATCTGGTCGCCGATATTCGGCTCGCAGCACCTTGACAGCCTGAGCGGAGCCTTCTTGCCTTCGATGTGTACGTATTCCAACAGAGGAAGCTTTAGCTCTTCAGGCTTGGCAGGCCTGCGCAGCTCTCTCGGCCTGCGGTCCGGCTCAATCCCGAGCGAAGACCTTATCTTGCTCTTCGCTTTTGATGTGACGACAAAATTGAGCCAATTGCGCGAGGGCTTTGCATTGTTCTGTGTCACTATCTCGACGACATCCCCGCTGTTCAGCGGATGGTCAAGAGGCTCGACCCTGTTGTTCACCTTTACTTTGGAGCAGTGGTTCCCGATCCCTGTGTGTACAGCATATGCAAAGTCCACAGCAGTCGCACCCTCAGGCAGAGAGATGGGGTCACCCTGCGGTGTCAGGACTATTATCTCGTTCTCGAACAGGTCGATCTTCAATGTCTCGACGAAGTCCCGCGCATTCTTTGACTTGTGCAGCCAGTCAAGTATCTGCTTGAGCCACATTATCCTCCTGTCAAATGCCTTGTCCTTCTCAGTGCCCTTGTATTTCCAGTGCGCTGCTATGCCTTCCTCTGCAATCGCGTGCATCTCGTGCGTCCTTATCTGGACCTCAATGATCTTCCTCTTGTACCTCACTGAGGTATGGATGGACTGGTAGTCATTGGCTTTCGAATGCTGGATATAATCCTTGAAGCGTGCAAGCCTCGGTTCGAACAATGTGTGCATGACTTCCAATGCCTTGTAGCATTCAGGGATTGTATTGACTATTATCCTGATAGCAATAAGGTCATATATCTGGTCAAAGTCCTTCTGCTTCTTCTTCATCTTCTTGTATATAGAATAGAAATATTTTGCGCGGCCGACCACTTCTGAATCTATTCCCTTGTTCTTGAGGGAATACCTTATGCTTTCCACGAGCTGCGCTGTTATCGACTCTCTCTGTGCCCTCTTCTCTGCAATCTCCTCTTTCAGCTTCACGTACGTGTCATAGTCAAGATACCTGAGCGAAAGGTCCTCCAGCTCTCCCTTCATGCGCCACATCCCGAGCTTGTGCGCGATCGGCGCGTAAATCTCAAGTGTCTCCTGCGCTATCCTCTTACGCTTGTCAGGCCTGAATGTCGCAAGTGTCCTCATGTTATGCAGCCTGTCCGCCAGCTTGATCATGATCACACGGATGTCCTTGGTCGTCGCAAGCAGGATCTTCCTCAGGTTCTCAGCCTTGTATTCCTCTTTTGTCTCGAACCATTGCCCGCTGATCTTGGTAAGTCCCTCGACAAGCCCTGTAATCTCATCCCCAAACTCTTTCCTCACAGTCTTTACTGAGGTGCTCGCGTCTTCCACAGTGTCGTGCAGCAGCGCAGCAGAGATTGTAGCGCTGTCTGCCTTGAACCGCACAAGTATCCTGGCGACTTCAGAAGGGTGCACAAAGAAATCCTCTCCAGAGCTTCTCTTCTGGCCTCTATGGGCCTTCTCAGCGAAATCATAGGCCTGTTTGATCCTCTTTAGATTGGCATTAGGATTATACCTTCTAATAAGATCTGTGAATTCCTCAAATGTGACTGGTTTAGACTCAAATGCCATATTGCTTTACCTTCACCCCTTATATATAGAGTTTTGAACAACATTTATATTTTTTTCTTTGTTTCTTCACTCTTATGATGATATCCATAGGCATCGAAAGCACTGCACACACATTCGGGATAGGCATAATCGATGATACTGGCAGGATCCTTGCTAATGAGAGGTCTGTGTTCACGACAGAAGAGGGTGAGGGAGGCATGATATCTGCAGAGGTCGCAGAGCACCATACAGATGTGTTCAGGAAAGTGCTTGATGATGCTCTTGCAAAGGCAGGGATTGCGCTGGATGATGTTGACATTGTCAGCTATTCACAGAGCCCTGGAATCGGCAATTGTTTGAGGATAGGTGCTATGCTTGCAAGGACAATCGCGGCAACGTATGGTAAGCCAGTGGTCGGCGTCAATCACTGTATAGCACATCTTGAGATAGGAAAGCTGCTTTCAGATGCAAAAGACCCTGTGTTCCTCTATGCTTCTGGCGCAAATACCCAGGTCATCGCCTATGACGGCGGCAAGTACAGGATATTTGGAGAGACTCTTGATATCGGAGTAGGCAATTTCCTCGACGCATTCGCCCGTCACATGGGTCTGGGATTCCCTGGCGGGCCAAAGCTATATGAACTGTCGCTGAAAGCAAAGAATCTCATCGAGCTGCCTTATGTTGTCAAAGGCATGGACGTATCTTTCGGCGGGCTATTGACTAATCTTAAGCAGAAGCATGACTCTGGGAAGTACACAAAGGAAGACCTTGCATACTCATTGCAGGAGACAGCATTCTCAATGCTGGTCGAGGTCAGCGAACGTGCGATGGCACACTGCGGCAAGAATGAGTTGCTATTGGGCGGAGGGGTTGCATCATCAAAGCGGCTGCAGGAGATGTGCAGGATAATGTGCGAAGAACGCGGCGCCAAATGCTATGCATTGCCTAATGATGTCAATGTGGACAACGGCCTGATGATCGCATGGTTAGGACTTCTTGAACACAAAGCAGGCAAGAGAACCGCTGTGAGTGAATCAGATATAAAACCGTATCTAAGAACTGATCAGGTAGAGGTCTTCTGGTAGTCAGAAGAGGTCTACTTCCTCATACTTCTTTTCAATGTCCGGAGGCAACTCCTCGAATATCAAACCACAATCCTGGCAGATGAGCTGTTCTGTCTCTGGGTCAAACGTTATGTTCACACTGCCGCAGTCAGGGCAGTCCTTGCGCCGCTTCCTCTCCTTTGGCTTCGGAGCTTCTTCTGCCACCTTCTTTTTAGTGGTTTTTTTCTTTTTCCTTGGCATAGAGAGAATATCTGGTTTAATCATTTATAAAGGTTTTGCAGACTCACCTGTTGCCATTTATGCTCTCAAGCGTCTTGAGGATGCCTTTCCTACCTTTCCAGTCAAGGGCCTCCTTGAGCACCTCAGAAATAGTCTCGACAGGGATTATCTTCAAGAGCTTGAGCTTCTCCTTCTCTATCACTATATCCTGTATGTTTGATTTCGGGACAAGTATCTTCTTGACACCAGCATCGACCGCAGCCTCTACCTTTGCAGAGACGCCGCCCACGGGAAGCACTTCACCCCTTACAGACAATGAGCCTGTCATCGCAGTGTCCTGCTTTACAGGGATATTCTTCAGCGCAGATATTATGGATGTCGCGACTGCAATCGAGGCAGAGTCGCCCTCGACCCCTTCATAGGTCTGCAGGAACTGCACATATATATCGTAATTCTTTATGTCCTCGCCAAAGTATTTTTTTATGATTGCGGACACATTCTTGACAGCCTCTTTTGCGATGTCGCCCAGCTTTCCTGTCGCAACAAATTCCTTTTCCTTGCCGCCTGGCGTGACCTGCGATTCTATCGGCAGTATTATCCCTGAGTATGATGCCTCGCCTCCTATGACTGCAAGGCCGTTGACCCTCCCTATCAGTTTACCTTCAGTGATGATGACCTCATATTCCTTTTTCCGCTCTATGAACTTGTCTGATAATTGCTGCTCCAAGGACCTTGCTATCTGCTTTGCGCCGATGACATGTTCTTTTGTGACAAGCTTTGCACCTTTCTCTTTGGCCAGGTCTCCTGCAGCCCGCACCAGTCCGCCGAGATCCCTCAGTCTTAGCGTGAGATGATTCTTTCGGTTGGCCCTTCTCCTTGCTTCTTCTATTATAGCCTCGACAGCATCTTTTGAGAAGTGGGGTATCTTCTCATCCTTGGCTATCTCCTGCGCCACGAACACTGCGATCTTCCATCGGTTTTCAGGAGTGTCCTTGATGGTCTCATTCATGTAGATCTCATAGCCATAGCCCCGGATCCTTGACCTGAGTGCAGGGTGCATATTCTTGACTGTCTCAAGGTTCCCTGCAGCGACGAGGATGAAGTCACACGGCACAGCCTCTGTCCTCACCATCGCACCGGCACTCCTCTCTGACTGTCCTGTGATAGAGTATCTCCTTTCCTGCAATGCTGATAATAGCTCCTGCTGGGTGTGAGGCTGGAGCGTCGCGATCTCGTCGATGAAAAGAACTCCCTTGTTCGCCTTGTGGATCATGCCTGCAACGACCCGCTCGTGCGCAGGCGTGCCCAGCCCTCCGCTCTGGAATGGGTCGTGGAGTACGTCTCCTAACAGCGCTCCTGCGTGAGCACCTGTAGCGTCGAGGAACGGCACCTTAGCCTTCTTGAAATTGTCAACGACTATCTTCGGTACTACTGTCTCCTTCCCGATCGCTGCGCGCCTGCCAAGGTTTATGAAGATGACAAACGCTGCAAGGAACAGCATACCTCCGAGGAAGAATGCAGCGAACATTATGTCTGATTTGTAGTAAGAGCGCACCCACCACGGCGCTATCATGGCGATTATCGCTAGAATGAAAAGGATGATGTTCTGGTTCTTGAACATCGACATGGACTCTACCTTTGCCTTTCCGACAAGGTCCCTGCCTTCACCAGCAGACACTGTGCGGATCAGCGGCTGGTTCTCATCATTAGGGTTCTTGAAAGAGATGATGTCAACAAGCTTCTCTTTCGGAAGAAGCTCTGCGAGCGCAAGGCCGAGCATGGACTTGCCTGTACCAGGCTCACCGATAAGAAATACATGCCTTCGCTGAGAAGCAGCTTTCCTTATGACATTCACTCCAGGCTCTTGACCAATTACTTGGTTCACTATCTCTTTTGAGACCTTTATCTCGCTTGTGTCCTTGAACCTGGCAAACCTAGTTGTAGGAGCTTCGCTCAATGCAACTGTCTTGGCACTGGGCCTAGTCTTTTTGGCTTTAGCTGTCTTCTTGCTTTTTTTAACAGGTTTCTTAGGCATGCTTTAAAAAGAAGGAATGGTTGTATTTAAAGGTTATGACCATTTAGCATATTACAAAAGCCCAAGTTCTTGTGCACCTGCTTCATCACGGAACCCGAAATAGTACAGGACATTAAAGAAATTCAGCGCTTCTAAAGCTTCTATCTGTTTAAGGTCTCCGAACACCAGCTTTCCGCTCAGTGCTTTCAAACAGTCTTCCAGTTTCCAATCTCTGCCTGATGGTGATTGCACTAATAGTTCTTTTAGTTTATTACTGTACCAGTCTTCATCATATTTCCATCCGGTCCTATGATACGTCCCCATCATGTGATCCATGACATCTGGATTTTCAAACTCTTCACAGAATCTAGCTTTAGGCATTCTTCTCGCCTGCCTCTGCCTTGCTGGTTTTCTTTTTTGCTTTCTCCTTTTTCTTTGCCAAGCTCACCCATATCTCGCCGAAGTGCTGGTGCTGGGCAAGATCCAACTTCCTTGCGTTGGTAAGGTGTAGGAGAGGGATAAATGTGTGTATCTTGTCATGCTTTGAGTCTCCTGGAACAAGGTTTGAGAACGCCATCTTCTCTGCCTGGTCGCGCATAAGAAAACCTGCGACATCATTGTACAGATCATCCATCAACTGTGAGATGTCGAACTTCTTCTCAGGCACATCCATTGTCTTTGTGCTTATCTGGTTTAGGATCCGCCTTCTTCGTACATTCAATGCGATTGCCAATGCGTCGATAAGATCATAGACAGACACCTTCCGTTTCCTTGGTTGCGGTGTCTTTGGCGTCAGCGAGAGCTGGTCTTTGCCTAATTGCATGCCCATGTTGCCGAGCTCTCCCTCAACAAAGCCTTCATCAGAATATATATCATCAGACTCATCACCAGATGCAAGAAGCCTGTCAAACTCCATCATGTCCTCACCGACAAGCCTGCTTGATTTTATTCTAAGCAGCAAAGCAGCTGCAAGAAGCACCTTGCCAGACAGCTGGAGATTCATCTCCTTGAGTTTCTTCAATGCCTTAATGTACATCTTAGAAAGCTTTGAGATGTTTATGTTCCAGGGGTCCATCTGCTCTGACTTGATGAGCTCCAATATGATAGAACGCCATGTGATCTCATCCTGCTTCATGAGGACATCATAGATATGCTCGTGATGCTCCTTGTCAGCAGGCAGCTGAGCAGCAGGAGTTGTATTATCTGCAGGTTCCTGGGGAGTTGGTTCTGTCATCATTGTAGTATAAAAGACGCTGGTATTTATAATTTTCATGAAAAATAGGTATTTTCCCCTTTAAAAAGCTTTCTGTCTGTAACCATTGCAAAGTTTAACTAGAGAGCCTGAGCAAAGCTTTTATAGTAGCTTTAAATCCGAAATGCTAATAAATGGGCCTGTGGTCTAGTGGCTTCATCACTTGTGGTGCTATAAATGACAGCGCCTTTACACGCGCCAAAGCTGGAGCTTTGGCTGGCTTTTAGCTGCGCTAAAAACGGCGTTGATCCCCGGTTCGAGTCCGGGCAGGCCCATTCAAGAAAGCAATTTTGGAGATGAGCTTGCGAGTCGGCAAAATTGGTTTTTGAATGCTCAATAATCCCAGACGAACCTGTGAGTCGGGATTATTTTTGCATAAAGTGCGCCGGTGGTTGAGTGGTACAATGGGGCCTTGCCATATCGGCAACTTGTTGCCGTATGCAATAAGGCTTCGGCCCGGGTTCAATTTGCGGAAAGCATATAAGCTACCGCATGGAAGTCCCGGTCGGCGCATATAGTGCTATGTAACCATGTTGGGAACATAGAAATAAATCAGCTGTGACGAGCGGGGCCAGCGCCTTCGGGAAAGCGCGTCCCGGTCGGCGCATTGTTAATATATAAATTAATGAGGAGCGAAAAATGAGACAAGACAATAGACGTGGAAGCCGTGGCGGTTCCGACAGAAGGGGTGGCGGCAGAAGTTTTGATAGAGGAGATAGAGGAGGCGGCCATGGTGGTGGCTTCAATAGAGGCGGTTTTGACCGAGGTCCAAGGGAGATGCACAAGGCCACCTGCGCAGAATGCGGCAATGACTGCGTAGTGCCGTTCAAGCCGACAGAAGGAAAACCTGTGTATTGCAGGGAATGCTTTGCCAAGCGCAGGCCTAGAAGGTTCTGAAACAGATTATCTAAATAGGACTGAGAAGCCAGCGCGCCTGGTCGGTGCATACTTTCATTTTGGCATTTAAAAAGGAATGTTTATATACTGTTTGGCTTTTATCTCACTCTATGATAATAGATTCATTATTGGAATTAGCATCGATTCCTGTCTACATTGCTTCAGAAACTTTAAATCAGATTTTTACTGATAAGAGATGGACATCTATTGACTATCTGCATAGACATGCCTGGCAAGAAGGAGATGAGTTCACTACAGAAAATGGATGGCATGTGCACAAAATAAATCATCAGAAAAAGCTTGCCCTGCCAGCAGGCTTTAATCATCATACACATACTCTGAAATAAGTTCTGCTTAGTTTTGTTGGGCTGGAGAGTTTTTTGTGTCCAGTCGGTGTATCTTATTCTAACTTTAGAAAATAATAAGAAATAAAAGAATAAAATATTTCAAAAAATGATTTCTAGCTCCAGGCTGGTCTTCCGAAGCTTGCTCTCCTGTGGCTGTTGTTGCTGTGGGCGTTGTGCTTTCCGAAGCGGCTGTTGGTATTGCCTTGCCTGGGACGCCTGCCTGGGAACCGTCTTCCTCTAGGCTGGGCACTCCGTGCGTCAAAGCGCAGCTTTGGGAACTTGATGCGCGGAAGCACATTCACAGTGACGTCAAAATTCCTCAGCATGCTGCTGAAGGCGTCGTGGTCATTCGGGCTCAGCAATGTGATAGCTTTCCCTGACTCTCCTGCCCTGGCAGTACGGCCGACCCTGTGGATATACTCCTGCGGGTCCTGAGACAGGTCATAGTTGAACACGTGGCTCACGTCCTTGATGTCAATCCCTCGGGCAGCCACTGCTGACGCAACAAGGACAGAAGGGTTGCCTTTCTTGAAATTGTCCATGACACTGAGCCGCCTGTTCTGGCTGAGCTT
>JAHWIS010000005.1 GCA_019322385.1 Candidatus Woesearchaeota archaeon | reverse complement strand
GGTAGAACAAAAAGAATATTGCGAGAAGAAGTATTATGATGACAAGGATGAATACAACAGCATTTGATATCGTTGCAAACATTTTGCGCTAGTAAAAAGTGTTGATTACTATCGGGACTATTATCCCTATTAATATGCCGGTGACGACCTGCACAGGAGTGTGGCCTGTTATCTTCAGCATGCCGTTTATCGTCAGTTTCTTCACCTTGATTATCTCATTGACTGTCTTTGCAAGATGGTCGACATGCCGCCTCACGCCAAGTGCATCCCTTATTACAATAGTCGCTATGCCTAATGTAAGGAGGAAGACTGTTGAGAGGAACCCTTCGACAAGACCGATGCTGACAGCCAATGCAGTGACGAGCGACGCATGAGCAGAAGGCATACCGCCTGTCCTGAACATAGCCTTCAGATCATGCCTTTTTTTCCTTATAGAAGAGTCTATAGTCTTCCAGGTGTTGCAAACAACCATTGCAAACACTACAGAAACAATTATCTGGTTAGTTATTATGTCCATTATCATCTTTATCGTCTCCTACAAATCACTCTTATTGCTTTTGGCACTGCTTCGATTGTCAAAGGTGTTGTACCTATTGTCTCGGCGTCTGTATGGGCAAGCATAGGTTTCTTTGATTTTATCTTCAGTTTCTTCACCCTGAAATATTCAATGTCTGCAAATTCTGTCAAGGGTGTGGTTCCATTTGAAGCAGCGCTGATGAAGTATTTGAACATATTGATGACATCAGTGCGTTTGAATATGCACACATCAAGATAACCGTCGTCAGGCTCTGCGAACTGTGCAATCTCTATGTTGCCTCCATAATATTTGATGTTCCCTATCACCGCGAAGTAGCCCCAGCGGGGAAGAACCTGGTCGTCAAGCCAGATTTCAAGCCGTGAAGGAGCATAGGTCAAGATTTTTTTTAGAGCGTGAAACGGATAGACTCCTCTTCCTAGCAGCTTCTTAAGCACAGGACCGATGTCATTGACAGTTTCAGCGTCAAGACCGACACCTGCCATCATGATAAAATACCTGTTCTTTGCTTTACCTAAGTCAAGCATCTTATATTTTTCGCGCACAATCAGTTTCGCAGCCTTTTCATGATTAGATGGTATCTTAAGTGCCTGCGCCAGTGCGTTTTCAGTCCCTAACGGAATTATCCCGAGCTTTGTGCTGGAATTCGCTATGCCATTGATAACCTCATTGATTGTACCATCACCGCCAGCAGCAATCACTACTGAATATCTGTTGACCGCCTGCTTTGCGAAACGCTTTGCATCCAAAGGCTTGTTTGTGTGTTTCACGTCAAGCTTTATGTTGTGCTGTCTAAAGAAATCCGCCAGGTCAGGCTCTATTACTTTAGCGCTGCCTGCTTTTGGATTGATTATGAGAATATATTTTTTCATTTTTGTTCTCTTTTTATTTCTTTGCAAATTTCCACATGAACTCAAAATACTGCCTGAAACCCTGCGAGATGTTGTCTTCACGTATTAGAATCGCAACAGGGTCGGGCCTCCACGCGACTATGCAGGTATTCCTTCCATAGATGTTCACTGCAGTCTTTGACTTTATGTTCTCTGGCACGTACCTGATCTCTGCAAGCGGTATCTTTTTGATATAACCGCTCTTCCTCTCAGACTCATTGAATATGATCCTTATCTTTATCTTCTTCTTGGCCCTCTGCTTGTCGAAGTGCGGGAAGTAGTATTTGAGTATGTCAGTCGCCCTTGTCGAGGCACCCCATATGCAGATCTCGCTTCCTGATTTCTCAAGCTGGTCGTCAAACGCACTCTTGAGAGCGGCTTTTCCCCTGAAGAAAAGCGTCTCGTTCTTGCCTTCAGACATATGCTGCAATACCTTGAGCTCCGGAAGTATTGCTTTTATGTCATCCTCTTTCTTGTGAAGAATCTCAATGAGCCTTTCAGGGTTGACAGCCTCAAAATACTTCCTATTGTTGGACTTGATGTAAGAGACAAGGCCTTTCTGTATGAGACGTTCGATTGCATCGTATACAGAACGCCTGTGGATGCCTGTGTTTCTTGATATGACACCTGCAAGGCTTGCGCCCTGCTCTAATAGGACCAGGTATATCTTTGATTCAGCAGGAGTCAAGCCGAGCTCTTCTAGAATCTTCTGGTTTTTCATAGGCAATGAGATTGCACATTAGTATATAAAATTTGTGGGAAATAAGCAACCACAAAGAAAAAGTAGGAAAAAATGAAAATTTATGCTGCTTCCTCTTCAGATCCTGCAGTAGGAACAGCAGCCTTACTGATAATCATCACATCACCGATGGATTTCACAAGCTGGTGAGGTACGATTACGCCTCTTGCAGAGCCGAGGACCTTTGAAAGGTAAGAATTCTTTGTTGCCTTGACTCTCCAGCCATATATCTTTGTCTTGGTGATGATTCCTTCTTCGATATCACCAAAGTATTCACCATTATCAGTAAAAACCTTCATGTCATAAATGTCTGAAATGCGCTCCATCCTTAGCATGCTGATCCCTCCTTTGTTAAGCGATAATCATATGGCTTGATACAGGAAATTATTCTTTCATGCTTTATAAACTTTACTATTGGTGTGTGGTCTATCCTGTGCCAAAATATTTATAACACCTGTTTCAATTAAAAAGGCATGCACTACAAGAAACTAACGATTATCGGTACATCTCACATCGCAAAACAGAGCCTGAATGAGATTGAGCTTGCGTTCCAGCAGAAGAATCCTGATATCGTTGCTGTTGAGCTGGACCGGAGGAGGCTGCACGCGCTTCTTACAGAAGAGAAATCAAAAGTAAGTATGAGTGAGATAGGACGAATAGGT
>JAHWIS010000063.1 GCA_019322385.1 Candidatus Woesearchaeota archaeon | reverse complement strand
TGAACAAGCTTGTCAATTACATAAATAAATACCTGCATAAGTTCAGCAATGCAGCAGGATTCAAGAGGATTGCGATGGGCAACCACAACTTCAACACAGCAAAGAACTTTATGGAGGCAAATCTGCTGCAGGAGCCTGATTATGCAAAAGAGGAGCTCATGAAACTGCCAGACCTCGAGGACACACCAGAATTCTATTCAGAAGTGCTGGACAATGTTGATTTTTCACAGAAGTCGTCTTATTCAAAGAAAGGTGCGTGGGCATTCATGGTGAGAGCGTAATTACCTTTGCATCGCCTTCAGTCTTCTTAGGCAGACACACATCTCATAGCCTTTTTCTTCACCATCATCTATAGAATCAAGGTAAATGCGGTTCTCAGGATGTATCTTTTTCACGAAGTGGCAGTCGCCTTTGTGCATCTTGGTGGATTCTGTTGATGCAATTATCTTTTCAGGCTCTTCGAGGTCATATTCTTCGCGTTTTTCTGTTTCTTCTGCTGTCTCTTCTGGCTCAGCTTCCTCTGTTTCGGGCTCTTCTTCTGGTTCAGCTTCTTCAGGTTCTGCTTCAACAGCCTCTTCAAGCTTTGGAGGAGGTATGACTTCAGCTTCCACTTCTTCTGGCTCCTCTTCTGGTTCAGCTTCTTCCTCTTTCTCCTCTTCAGCCTCTTCGATGAGCTCTTTTTTCTGCTCTTCGCTGAATGTCTTGTATATCCTGTCCTTGAGCTCTTTTCGTTTCTTCTCGAGCTCTTCCTTCTCATCTTCAGTCAGGCTTGTCTTCCTGACATGGCCTGGCCTTTTGCCGAACTCAGCCTCGATGATGTCTTTCTTGTCAAACAATACATTGCATTTTTCGCAGAAATAACGGTAATAATCATTACCCTTGACATCACTGGCGCAGATCGGGCAGCCATTATCGATATGGAATATGAAATTCTTCTCAAACTCCCCTGATTTGATCTCTTTTTCCTCAGGAATGTCCTCAAACTCCTTGAACTCAAGTATCTCCTCATCCTTCAGGCCAAGCTTTTCCATCTCTTTGTCTTTCTTTTTCCTGAAAATCATTTTTGAGGTTCTTTGTAGCCTCCTTTCCTGTTCTTGAGGTCCTTTTTCTTCGGCTTTTCTTTCTTTTTATCCTTGTTTTTATTCTGCTCTACTTTCTTGCCTTTAAACCTTTTGCTTTTCTCACCATTCTTTGGCTTTTCTTTCTTTTTCCAGAACTTCTTTGGCAGAAGGCCAGTCACTTTTGACATCAGGCTCTTCTGCTTGTCAAACTCATTGAGTATAGGTATCAGCGTGTCATCAAGCGCATCAGAGGAATAGAACTGCTTGAGGACATTGAAGTTATGTTCTGCATTTTCCTCACACTTCTTTGCATCTGTCAGCATCTCATAGGTGTCTGACACTACCTCAGGAGTGAGCTTGTTGTCCATCACGACAAACCTGAATCCTTTGCCGAGGAACTCCTCTAGGTTAGGGAACTTGTTGACCACCAAGAGCTTCTTATACGCAGCAGACTCTATCACAGGATTGCCGAATGCATCGCTGGTGTTAGGGTATAGTATCACATCAGCATGGAGATAGGCATCATGGATAGAATAGAACTTCTGCTCTGGGTTCTGGTGCCTGCCGAGGAAGATGCGGTCATTCGCGAAAATAACGTTTACGTTCTGTTTCTTTACTTTCCTTATGATCTCCTCAAAATAATTCCCCCTTGAATACACAGGAGAGCCTGTTATGACCAGGACATTGTCCTTTTTCATGATGTCGTTCAGCTCTGCGACAAGCTTTATTGATTTTTCAACGCACTTGTTGCGCTTGACTCTTGTGGGCTGGAGGAATATCAGCTGGTCCTTGCCAATGCCTAATGCTTTCCTGAAATCCTTATTGAAATCATCTGTCTTCTGCAGCTTGTCTATGTCTATTGTGCTCGGTATTATGCTTGATGATATCTTCTTGTCATCCATCAGCTTGCTCTTGGCGCTTGCAGTGCTTGTAATATGCACAATGCTCTTCAGGTTAGGAGGGATATCTTTCATGATCTTGGGGATGTTGTCAAACCTGGAGAAATAAGGGTTTTCCCATGAAAGATAATGATGCCTGCTGATGGTTGGCAGGCTGAGCTCGCTTATGATCTGCTTCAATGCCATGTTCAATGGCAGGTTCTTTGCAGAACTCAGCACATCCTCGATGCTCAGTATCTCAATCTTGTTCTTGACAATGTAATTCTTCAGCGGGCCCTTGATGCGCTTGACAAGGTTATTGAGCAAAATATCAGCAGCTTTCTTGCCATCCTTGCCAAGGTCTGCGCCAAAGATTATCCTCTTTATGCCCCTGACCTCAGGGTGCTTGTAATCCATCTCTGGAAGGTGGAAATTAGGCAGATCCACTGGCTCCCCGAACTTGCCAGATATCAGGTGCACATTGTACCCTAACTTGGCGTATTTGTTGATCCACTTGTCAGCCTCAACACTCACCGCATCAACACATTTCAAGCGGGAGGCTATGACAGCAAGGTTTTTCTTGTTCATTGTAGAATATGCTATTCCTCTTGTATGCCTGATTGAAACAGGGCCGGTTTAAAAAGGTTTTTCCAACACCTTTATAAATGACTTGTTTTTCCTGCAAGACAGCCAAAGATGTGGGTGATGGCTTGCCTGAATTTGGCTGGTTTAGATGAATAATAACGGAGGCTAGTATAATGGGTTATTTGAAATATGTAAGGAAGGCTTGGAAAAAGCCTAAGGAAAGCAATCCAGAACTCTGGAGAGAACGACTTCTTCAATGGCGAAGAGAGCCAGTCACTATCAGGATTGAAAGGCCTACGCGTATCGATAGGGCAAGGTCCTTGGGATACAGGGCAAAGAAAGGTTTTGTGATTGTGCGTCAGCGGGTGAGCCGCGGCGGAAGGATGCGAGAGCAATTCAAATCAGGGCGAAGATCCAAAGCCAGAAGGCGGGTCAAGATTGTGGGTGTAAGTTACAAACAGGTTGCAGAGCAGAGAGCAGCAAAGAAATTCACCAACTGCGAAGTCCTGAACTCATATTGGGTTGCACAGGACGGCAAGAGCTACTGGTATGAAATCATACTTGTCGAGAGGGACAGCCCAGAACTGCTCGCGATGAAAGAATACAAATGGGTCGGCAAGCCAGAGCACAAAGGACGCGTGTTCAGAGGTCTGACATCTTCTGGAAAGAAGTCACGCGGACTTAGGCGCAAAGGCAAAGGCGCAGAAAAAGCAAGGCCGAGCCAGAGAGCAAAGAAACGTCTGATGAAATAATCAGATGATTTTTTTCTTTTTATAATTTCATATCAATGCACATCTTCTTGTAGTCCTGCCAATTACCGATAAGATTTATAGGACCATATCTCCTATGCGGCTTGAATACAAGGCTGAAGCTGTGCGGTCTCCTGAAAAAATTCTTCTCAAGCGCAGACTCATAATCCTCAAAGAACAGGTCAAGACGCCTGTTACTGGCACGGATCTCAAGATATGCCTGGTTCCTTTTTGGAGCTGCTGTTGAATGGAAATTCACATTAGAGAATTCCTCATCAAGGCCTGCATCTATGACATTTCCATATTCATATGCAATGTCCCTTGCATCCTGG
>JAHWIS010000062.1 GCA_019322385.1 Candidatus Woesearchaeota archaeon | reverse complement strand
GATAAGCTGCAGGGCTACGCAGCCCTCTGCTATTGACAATGCTCAAATGAATGAAGCGACCGGCGAGTGGGGCTGTGCTGGCGATAGCGGATGGTGCAAGTTCTTCCTTGCCTGGAGCCAGTGGAACCAGAAGGTCATCAGCATACTGTCAGGTTCCTGGGCTTTCCCTGAAACAGAGCGGCCTGGAGTCTCTCTTCAAGGAGGAAGGAAGGTGGATTTCACTGGCGAGGATGGTCTTAATGTTGTTGATCAGGATGCTTTGAAAGGAAGTTTTGATCCTAGGAAGAGCCTTATATCGAGCCTGGCAACAGGATGCCTGCCTGGAATCTTTGCAGGCATCGAGAAGTACAGGCAGCTGCGCTGCGAATGGCTGATGTGCATGAAGGTGAATGTGGCTTACGGCTCCATGTCTATCCATGAGTGTGACGATCTTTTCAATTACGGAGTCTGCAGGTATGTGCTGGGAGAGATCTGGAACGTTGTACCGTTCTATCAATGGGCAAATGAGGTTAGGGACATATTCGTCGATGTCGCGAGCAATCCCCTCTTGCTTATCGGTTATGTCGCTGACTTTGCATGTACAAAGTACTGCACCAGCGGCTCAGCAGGTGATGGCTGCCCTATATGCTCATCTATATCGTTTATCAATGTTGCCATGCAGTTCGCTGCTAATGTGGCTGGCGTAGCCAAGGGTGATTTCTGGACAGCACCTACTGAAGACATCTGCGAAGAGGCCCTCAAGGACGAACCTAGCTACTCTAACCTACCAGGATTCCCAAGCGAATCCGACCCAGAACAAGAAGAAAACCCGTACGAAATAACAGAAGAAACAGAAACATGAAGAATAAAAGATTGATTGGAATGATTGTATTTATGGTTTTGGTAGTTTTGCTTGGTTTGGTTTTTGTAAGTGGTGATATATCTCCAACCCTGCAAGACGGAACAATACTCAGAGACCCTGATCCTGCAGGTGATTTGGGAGAGTTTTATTTGTATAATGCCGAAAAAGATAATTGGCACCAATATGACCCTACCTCTGATATGATAGATCCTAGACCTCTTGGAGAAAGCATAGATAGTATGTTGACTTCTGCGTATGGTAACATGGCTAAAACCCAAGAAGATACTAGCACAAGCGGATTTCAGCTTTTTGGTTTGTCAGAAGAAGGGGTCGGTAATGTAGATTATTATCAGCCAGAAGAAGGTGAAGGGGAGCGTTATGTTCCTCCCACTATAGAAGAGGCACTTGACGTTAGCCTTGAAGAGACTGCTCAAGAAAGAGCAAGGAGAGAGGCTTTCAGCTCATTGTCTGGGAATCCTAATGAATGGTATACTGCGTGCAGTGAAACAACGTGCGGTAAGTTGACAGACATCCACAGCGAAAATGGTAATATTTATGCAAAGCTTGAAGACGGCACATTGCATCGTATCGGTGATTGGAAATCTCCTGACTGTCCTGACTGCACTGCTGAGCAGATGTTTCAGGAAGGTAATGCAATTGTAAATGAGAATACTGGAGAAAGACTGGAATCAGAAGGTATTGAATATCGCGATTCTGAAGGAAATAGATATGACTCATGTCCGGAGGAAAAGACCTGCACTGCCAGTCCAAAAGGCCAGTCAAGCCCCCATTACTACTGGACACCTAACTCTTGGATGGATTTCTTGAGGGGTGGTCCTGCGACTCAGTTTGCCAGGTCATTGTCGAGTGTCATACCTGGTGCTGCTGACCTGACTGGTGCAAGGCCTTGGCTTGACAGGTATTTCAATCTTGAGAAGTTCACGACTGTTGATTTCTGTGATCCTGGGACAAGCCGCTTCGCTTCAAAAGGAGTCGGCGTCTCGCCGTATGGAAGTGGTATACCGACAGTCCATATCCAGGCGCAGAGGTTCTATGTCTGTCCATGCACTGGGTTGTCAGGCGCTGCCTTGACAGCATGCCAGCAGAACGCAAGCGCACAAGGATGCTATCCTGTCTACAGGATAACAGGCAAACTAGTGCCAAAGGACTGCACATTCAAATTTAATATCCATTTAGGAGAGCCAAGCACAGCCAATCAGGTATACGACAAGCCAAGGATTGCAGAGCAGGGAGGGCTTCCGTTTGACATCATAGGCGCGAACTCTTTGATAATCACAAATCCAGGGATTGCAGATTTCGACAAGGTCTGCATAAAGTTTGATGAAGGCGATGACTGCCTCGCACTGGACAATGGAAAGATATGCAATAGAGTGTACGACACCCAGGACGAGCATGTCCTCCAGGTGCCGACTGCAGCACAAGTAGAAGCTGGCGAGTACACTACAGCTGGCGGTGAAGGAGGGCCGAGGACAAGCTCGACATCAAATGGCTGCAGGTACTGTTGAAGATGAAAAAAGAATACCTTAAACTGGAATGGGAAACATTTAAGCAGTCATTCAAGGTAGACAGGAGATTCTGGTTCATACTGTTATGGGAGGTTCTGCTGATAATAGCAGTTGTCTTGGGTTTCATGCTCTTCTCTTTGTTGATGTCAAGACTCGAGCCTTTGCTGATGAGCGCCATGAGCGCAGCATCTTCTTTCACCCTTGAGCAGGCAATGTTTGCTCCGACAGATGCGCAACTGCAGTCTCTACAGACAAAGATGATATGGTACACAGTCACGCTTTTCATCTACCTGCTGCTTATCTGGCCTTTGTTCAAGTCATTGACTTACCTTACATTGCTAAAGAAGAGGTTGACTGCAAAGTTCTACGGAAAATTCCTGGCAGCGTCAATCTTATGGACTGTGTTCATAGGAATCATCCTTTACATTATTCAGCTTATCTTCTACAAGACATTATTCAATGCATTGCCGTACAGCGCAGCAGCAAGAGCGACAGTGCTCATAGGTCTTATAGTCCTGTTTGTGCTCACAGTCTACTTCACCCTTATGTTTTTCATCATGTTCACAAGAGTCGAGAGACTATGGCTCGGGATAAAACAGTTCCTAAACCTGCCAGTCAAAAAGATACGTCATTTCCTTGTCCCGATGCTTTACGCATTGCTTGTGTTCCTTGCATTGAACATCTTGATGAAGGTTTTCCAGACAGTCCCAGCGCTAGGGACTCTGCTGTCAACAGTAGTTGTCATAGCCTACATCGCCTGGCTCAAGATTTACTATAACGATTGCATTGAAAATGCGATTCAAAGGCTTGCTCCGAAAAAGCCAAAGAAAGCAAAGAAACCGAAAAAAACAACCAAAAAGCCTAAAAAGCAGAAAACCAGAACAAAGGTAAAAAAGAGGTAGTATGAAAGCATTTCCAAAGAGCAGGAAAGCGCAGATAACAGTCTTCATAATCATAGGAATAATTCTTGTCTTGTCAGTAGGTGTCTACACCTATCTGCGCACTGCAGGGATCAAACCCGCAGACATATTCCAGCCAAAGGCTCCGCCTGTCGTGGCGTTCATCGATGCTTGCATAGAGAAGACAACATCAGAAGCCTTGAGTGCAATGGGTGACCAGGGTGGCTACATAACCTTGCCTGACAATATTGCATTAGACCCTACAAAGCATGTTAATCTAATACCTGGTGTTGGAGGTGATGTCGCGCCAAAGGTCCCTTACTGGTATTTTGAGGGAGCAAACCAGGTACCGTCCATAGAATACATGGAGGTCCAGGTAGAGAATTACATAGACCAGAACCTTGCGTTCTGCCTGGAGAACTATACTGACATGAGAGACGAGTACATAATAACTGAGCTGAGCGGCTATTCTGCAGACGTGGTCTTCACTGAGCAGGAGACTGTCGTAGGTCTGAGTTACGCAGTAGATATCCGGCCGAGAGGAGAGGATGAGGTAACCAGCATGGAGCAGTTCCTTGTCAAGCTTGATGTTCCCATCCGGAGGATGTGGAATCTTGCGAACGATCTTCTAAACGCAGAGAATGAGAAGACATTCTTTGAGAACATGACGATAAATGTCATGTCATCACATTCGCCAGAGGACATCCCATTCAGCGGCATGCTGTTTGAGTGCGGAAGAAAGCAGTGGTTATTGTCAGACATAAAAAAGAAGACTGTCCGGGCGATAGAGCCTGCAGTGACAGGCATAAGGTTCAAGAACACAGACCATCCACCGTTCCTCGAAAATGATGATGATTACAGGAGAGTCCATGACGCAGTGCAGGATTGGAGAGAGAGCGAGATAAGAAAGCCGTTAAGACTTCCCAAAGATATACCTGAGGATGCTTATGAGTATTTCCAGTATTATTTTGATTTCACTGACAATAACTATAATGATTTCAAGGTAGTCTCGACCTACAAGAAGGAGTGGGGCATGAACATGCTCTCCACACCTAACCAGTATGGTGTGATGAAATCTTCTGTGCAGAGCCTACAATCCCGCATAATACAGATGCTATTATGCCTCAACACATATCATTTTGTCTATGACGTGACATACCCTGTCATGATAAGCATAAATGATCCTGACGCAATGCACAAGACAGGTTATGTGTTCCGCTTTGCATTCCCTGTGCAGATATTCCACAATGCGCCTGACAGGACATTGCTGCCGACAACAATAATAGAGCCTGTTGAGTTTGCTTCAGATGTCTGCGAGTTCTTTGCACCAGAAGAGCACACTATAAGGGTGAGGGACAGGATAACTAATGCAGAGCTGTCAAAGGTCAACCTTACATTCCAATGCCTCACCATAGCGTGCGATTTAGGATACACAAGGACAAACAACAGGCACTTGCAGTGGTCTGGCCAGTTCCCAGAAGGATGCTACGCTCCTGTCATATCCGCGAACAGGTCTGGTTATCTCTACACAGAGAAACAGCATGACGGTACAGAGCCGTTCTATATCGACATGTACCCGACCCAGGCTGTGAAGTTCGACGTCAAGCGCCACACAGAGACTGCGCCAGGCGTCGCAAGGTTCCTTGAGCCTGGAATGTATGCAATAATCAATGTCGAGAGCATCAATCCGCCTTTGAGCGTGTTCGATGTCTTTGATTCAGAGGATAGGTTCTTCACAGAAGAGACATTCGAGCTCTTGCGCGCTGACGCAACATACCAGCTCAGCATAATGCTGCTGAAGAAGATCAGCGAGGAAGAGGACAGGCTTGTCGGAGGCTGGGTAGGCAACTGGACTGTCAGCATGGAGGACATGCTTGACGCAGAAAAGGTCGTGTTCCACATACCTCAGAAATTCCCGACACCGACAACAGATATTGAGATTCTCGGTGTCTATGAGCTCATGACAAACAGGACATTGTTCCCAGAGCTGGTCCCTGAGATAGTCAGAGCAGATGAATACATCGGTGAGGAAGAAGAGCAATAAGATGAAACAAGAAATCAACCAAAAGATCTGCAGGATCGCATTGTTCATGATGTGGTTGATAGTCCTCATGCCGATCTACTCTGCAAATGCCCTTGAGATACAGTTCAATCCAGATGCTGGCCTTGATGTCACTGACAATTCAGCGACCATCCAGTGGTCGACGGATGAGGAATCAACAGGAAAGGTCAGGTATGGCATCACAGACACTGGTGAGTTCAAGTCAAGCAGCACACCTGGCACAGAACACAGCATAGAGATAACAGGGATCTCTTCAGAGACCACTTTCAGGTTCTTTATCGAGGCAGAGAACGACACTGCAACAGTGAGGCTGCCTGAAGAAGAGGACTACTTTACTTTCACTACAGAGCCGCCCAGGGACAGGACTCCTCCTCACGCTGTAAAGAACCTTGCAGCACCTACAGTCACAAGAGATATGATATCTCTCAGCTGGGCACCTGACGACAGGGACGAGGACATCGACCATTATGTTGTTGCAAGGGACGGCGAGATAATCAGCGACACTGTTCCGCAGCCTTCATTCACCAACTCAGGACTCAACTTCTCAACTGAATACATCTATGTTGTCTCTGCTGTAGATACATCAGGCAACACAGGGCCAGGCATGACATTGAAAGTCACGACAAGGTCAGAGTCTTATCAGCCTGTCTTCATATCTAACTTCAAGGCAGATGTGCTGGGGACAAACATCTACCTGACATGGGGCACAAATATTGAGAGCCACACTCGCGTAAGGTACAGCACGAATCCATTGCTACTTGACCAGAAAAAAGAGGACGCTGTTCAAACTACAAAACATAACATCACTCTTATCGATCTGCAGCCAAACACAGACTACACCTTGATGGCAGAGTCATGCGACCCGACAGGCAACTGCGGCAACTCTTCTCCTATAACTGTCAGGACAACTGAGAAGATTGAATTGATACTCATTGTAGACGGAATGGACTGTAGTCTTGACACTATCACTTATTCAAACACAAACAGGTTCAATGTAAAGGGAAGATCCTCTCCAGGAGCTGATGTGAATGCCTATGTCAATGGCAAGAGACAGAGGTTCAAGCGCATCACATCAACTGGCGAGTTCAATTTCCTGGGATTGGACCTTGACCCTAACAAGGCAGAGAATGAGATCAGGATAACTGCTTCTGACCAGATATCTCCTGACAAGATATGCATAGAAAAGGTAAGTCTTGACTATTTCACGCCTGAGGTTGAGTTCAGCGATGAGACAGAGAACCTTTCGTTCTCTGACCAGGCTAATGCGCGGATAAGGGGAAGTGTGTTTGATGAGCATAAGGTCACATTATATGCCTATGTGCAGTCTGTCGACGACACAACTGCGCCTCCTGTTCCTGAGAACCTCTCTGCGCAGAGCATGCAGGCCAACTCGATCACGATACAATGGGATCCGTTTGATGTCTATGTCACTGATGTCTCTAAGTATTTTATCTACAGGTCTGATGTGCCTGGCGGTCCTATCGATTCAACAGAGGCTGGCGTCACAGAATATACTGATGACAAGGTCAGCACATCTACCACTTACACCTATCAGGTAAGCGCTGTGGACAAGGCAGGAAATGAAGGCCAGAAGTCTGCTCCGTTCTCAGTAACTACGCTTGGAAACGGCACTATAGTTCCTCCAAGGACAAAGATAACCCCTCCTAATCCAGGGTTGAAGCTTACAAAAGAATATGTAACTGCAAATACTACAATAGAATTCACTGAGAGTGTAGGTCCTCTGTTCGACGGCCAGAATATTGTGCGTCTGGAGTTTGTCGACGAAGCAGGAAATGCATTCGAGCGACAGTTCAACATCTATTATGACAGGGAGCCTCCGACATTCCTATCTCCTACTGCTGCTGATTTCCAGACATTGTACTCACCGTCTTTTGTCAGCGAGATTTTGGTTGCAGGCCAGATCAACAAGCCTTCCGGAAGGATACTTGTCTGGGTCAACAAGCCATTGAGCGAGGATCCGACAGATACTTTTGAAATCGGCGAGAACGGAACATTCGAGGCTGAGATTTCCCTGATAACAACAATAGGTGCTGGAATCACAGACATATTTGAGGGAGATGTTGGCGCAGATATCGAGGTAAGGGAAGAAGGTGGCATTGTAGGTCCTGCTTC
>JAHWIS010000061.1 GCA_019322385.1 Candidatus Woesearchaeota archaeon | reverse complement strand
CCTTGTCTGCCCTGTATTTTAATCTTTTTATTGATAATTAATAAAAAAACTTATTAAAAAAATAATTATTTCGCTTTTCGCTATTTCTCAGTAATATCTATTTATAAAGACCAAAACATTTATAAATCTTTAAATACATAAGAAAAATAATTATTAGAAATATCGCAACCAGCAATTACAAGAGACTCAAAAAGTGGTGTTTACTCTAAAGCCAGTCCACACAGAGCATTGCTATTGGCAGCAGGAGCTAGACTCTGCCATAAAATCAATAAGATCAAAGAAAAACCTTCTGATTCTCGGCCCTGACAAGATCGGCAAGTCTTCATTCCTTCTGCACATCGAAAAAAAGCTCAAGTCAAAGTCATCCATACCAGCGATATTCTCTGCAGAGAACTGCATAACCTTGGAGTCTTACATAAAAAAGAACCTCCTGAGCCTGATGAAAGCATATGGGGACATATTCACCAGACCTAAAGACCTTTTCTCATTTCCGATAATCGAGCTTGACAAGAAGATATCTGCTTTGAAGCTGAGCGAGAACACAAAGAATGCATTGAAGCTCCTGCTTGTGTTCCAGAACGACCCAAAGACAGATATCGAAGACGTAGTCAAGACATTCTTTGAATTCCCTTCATTGCTAGCAAAGGAAACAAAGACAACTCCAGTCATCATGATAGATGACGCGCATCAGCTGCAGAACCTGAAAGCTGACAAGATATCCCTTTCATTGTTCTTCAACATCCTGCCCGAGCTGAAAGATACGCTATTTGTCATCACTTCACATTCTCTGAAGCTTGAAGGCTTTGAACAGGTCATTCTCTCGCCATTCTCCATCGATGCGACAAAAGAATTCCTTGCAGGAAACAATGTAAAGCTAGACGAGCAGGCACTCAACACATTGCAGAATGTCGCGGAAGGATTCCCGTTCTATATAAATTTCTTCGGTAGACAAATAGCCTGCACAGGAAAGACCAATGATGCATCCCTAAATGAGCTTGTTTCAGATTCACTGTCAAACGAGCTCCATATGTATTTCTCTGAAAAGCTCAAGCTCCTGAGCCCTAAAGAGCTACCTATACTGTTCTGCATGGCGCAGCATAATGTCAATAGCCCGTCGAGAATATCACGATTAATAAATTATTCCCAGACAAACATCAGAAGATTCCTCTCAATAATGGAGGAGAAAGGGTTTGTCTCATTGAAAGAGCGTGGAGTGTTTGAGATAAATGACCCTGTTTTCAGGAGATGGCTGGAGATCCAGTCAAGATCATGATGGCAAAGAGGTGAACAAGTTGAAAAAAGAGGGTAAAAACAAAAAAGGCAGGAAAGCCAAGACTTTTACAAAGCTAGCAGTATTCATAGCCTTCTTTGCCGCGATCATGATTCTCAACATAGCGACAGCTCTCGCCCAAGTGCAGTCCCACAGGCTGTCCGAGGTGAGCAATATCGACACAGACCTTGACCTGAACGTCTATCAGCTGAACGCAAGCCAGGTCAACTCGACAGATGCTTATTTCAGCAGCAATGTAGGAATAGGTATAGCAAGTCCTGCAACTCCATTAGAGGTTGTCGGCACAGGGATAGCCAATCACATGAGGCTTACGAATACAAACACAAGCGAAGTAGGACCTGCTGTCTATTTCAATGCAGCGAACAGGGACTGGGTCATATTCGGTTCCAACCCTGTTGCAGGTGCCGGCGACCAGAAACTCGTCTTCAGGGATTACTCTGGTGCTAGCGACAGGATGGTCATCGACTCCAGCGGAAATGTCGGCATCGGAACAACCGATCCAGGCGCCAGATTGGACGTCGCAGGAAGCATCAACGCGACAGGAGATATCTGCATCAGCGGCAGCAACTGTTTGAGCACTGCTGGCGGAGGCGTTGCAGGCAATGTCAGTGGAGCAGGTTCTGCAAACTATGTTGCGGTCTGGGACGATGCAGAAAACCTGACATACGACAGTGATCTATACTGGGACAACAGCACAGACAGGTTGGGCATCGGCACGACAAGTCCGTATGCAAAGCTTGATGTTGATGATCCTGGAGGTATTGCTGTTTGGGGAAATGGCAGCTTTGTTGGTGTTTATGGCTGTCATAATTGTACTGGAAGTCT
>JAHWIS010000060.1 GCA_019322385.1 Candidatus Woesearchaeota archaeon | reverse complement strand
TGACAACTGCGATGGAGATATAGACGAGAACTGTCCTGCTCCAGAACCAGAACAGCAAGAACAACCAACACCGCAGCAAGCAGAAGAACAACAGCCAGAACTAGAGATTCCCACAAGGCAATGCATTGATAATGATGGAGATACATTCGGCCAATACTGCACAAAAGGCTTTGACTGCAATGACGCTGACCCATCTATAAATCCTGAAGCAAATGAAATATGTAACAACAGGGATGACAACTGCAACAATATTGCTGATGAATTCCTTGTTAGGCCCTGCGGTGTCTCTGACATAGGTGCTTGCACATTTGCTGAAGAGCGATGCCTCAGTGGTGTTTGGGCTGGCTGCACTGCAATAGTCCCCCAACAGGAAATCTGCGGCAATAATCTCGACGATGATTGTGATGGTCAGACAGATGAAGACTGCATTGTTGAATTGACAGATGATGAGCGCGCTCTGCAGAACTCCCTCAACTCAATGTATGGCGAAGGCCAGTATGATTGGGGAAGATACCTGAACAATTACAAAAGAACACAAGAGCTTATCAACATAACAAAATCCTCAAAAGCATCCAATGGAAAGACAAGAGTAGATATCCTAATAACCCCTGCGCAAACATTAAGGAACTTGACCATATTCGAGCAGATCCCAAAAGCAATCGCAAGATCAGCGTATGATGTTGTTTTCTCTGTAGAGCCAGTAATACTTGAAGAAGACCCTCTCTTCGCCTGGCATTTCGAGGAGCTCGACTACAAGACAGAGATCAGCTATGAATTTGTAGGAGAAGTAGAAGACGCAGACACAAGAACAAGGACATTAGCAGTTGCAGAAGAAGTAAAACCACCTGAAAGGCCTTGGTTCTACGATCTCGCGCCTCTGATAATCATCCCAGTCATAGGATTGTTCTTCATAATACTGATTGAGATAGCGCATAAGAAGAAAAAGAAATCCTAGATTCGTTTCTTGCGTATTGCTTCATGCAAAAACATCAAATAACCGCCGATATAGAACATTATAGTCACAACAAAAAACAACAGCAGATGCAATGCTATGAAATACTTGTTGTTCTGCGCCATTACCACTACAGCTTCTGTATAATACTTGGCTAAATCAATAAAGAAGTAATAAAGATAAAGTCCGAAATAAACAAACACTGCCATGAATCCAACCTGTGCTGTTCTGCGGATGTCCTTTCTGCCTAGTATGTAAAAGATTCCCATCACAAGCACAGATATCAACAAAACCATAGGCACATTCGCTAATTGAGGTATCTGCTGTGTTGTTATGTCAACACCCAAAACAAATGGTGCTCTTATCTCGTCGAGAAGAAACAAAGGCTGCATGATAAAGACTACAAGGCTTCCAAAGAACAGCCACATAACATTCTGTATCTTGACTCTTTTCTTGTGATGGAAATAATACCATGCATAAGCAGGACCAATAAACAACATCAGCACTGCAATGATATTAAACAGATACACTAGCATAATACCGATCTTCATAAAGATGCAGTCTGTCGCTGCAAAATCCAGTGCCATGAGAAAGCCAAGAGGGTTATGACCTGCTCCAAGCTGCGCAAAATACTTTGGATAGAACAATCCGGTTGTATAAGGTATGATGAAATTACCGATGTCAATAAGTAGATGCAAAACCAAAAGACCTGTTATCGCGATGGTTATTGTTTTCCTGGAATGGAAAAATGATATAAACCTTGAATAGAAGTTTTCGCTTGCCTCGCTGACCTTTTTCAGGAATGATTCTGTCTTCATTCCTCTTCCTCTTTTCACAATCACGAAAAGATCGAAGAAAACTATAGCCATCATTATAGGCGCGTCAACAGTGACAGCCAGCCATTCTATTGCAAGCATGAAGACAACAACAAAAATAGATATTAGCACAAGATATATGCTCAAGAACCTCACAATCTTCTGACCAGCTCTCTCAACAAGTTTTGCCTCATGTATTATTCCCAGCAGGCAAGGCTTCTTGACTTTTTCATATATCAGAAGATAAGATATAACCAGCAGCACCAACCCGCCAATCCAGAATCCTGTCTTTTCTATCATAGGTGCATTATGTATGACCATCCCATAGAATCCGCTGACCAATGATTCCTCTTCTGCTGCAGATATGATGAAACCTACAACTGTCTTGACAGAAAGTAGAATATAAGCGATAACTATCATAAAATCATAGGCCCATTTCTTTCTGCCAAATATGATCCTTGTCAGGCTTGCCTTGTAGAACAGATAGCACATTGCGATTATCGCAATGACCTTCTCAACATACTCAAGCGTAGGAGGTATGACCATAAAGAAAGCTAGCAATTTACCAAGTATCAGGAGTGCAAGTATAAGCTCCTCAATCCCGAGCTCAAGCCGCTCAACAAGCTTTCGCATGATTCACCTCTTTACCTGTGTTGATTCCGCCAGCTTATTTATTTCTTTCGCACTAGCAAAACCACAGCCGTAGTAGCCAGGTTTTGCGTGAAAATCACCAAAACCTTTTTAAATGAGTAATCTGTTATCTCTCATGAACTGCAGTTATGAGTAGAACAGCTTGAAACTGTGTTTTTTGCTGTTTCAGGCTTTGGATTGAGTGGTGGATTAATGGTGAAAAAGAGGTTTTTGTTAGCGATTTTACTACTGGTCATTTTATTGCTTACTTCTTCTAATGTCATAGCTGGCTGTTGTAGGGGAATCATCGGCTGTTCAAGGGCTTTTTTTGAGACAGAATGCTCTGATCTTGCCACTTTTGACCCAAGCGAGTGCGAAGAGATCGCAGACTGCGATATCGTAGCCTGCTGTCATGAGATCCCTGCCATCCCTAAATCCACCTACCGCTCTACCTGTCTTGGCATGGCTCCACCGCCTTCTCTTATCTACATAAAGCCTTTCACCACAAATCCTGCTGCAGAGTCAGCAACAGCAGACCTTTACTGTGCTGGTGCAAAGCCTCCTTGCACAAATG
>JAHWIS010000059.1 GCA_019322385.1 Candidatus Woesearchaeota archaeon | reverse complement strand
GATTTCAAAGAATCTTTTTGTAGATGTGTCAACAAGAGATAGCAAGACAGTCATTTTCGGCGCTGATTCCTTTATCTGCTTCACTGCGTCGATTATCCTCCTGTAGTATGTGCTGAAATCCATCCCGCATTTCCGGAATGCATGATCTTTCCTTTCAATGGATACTATTGAGATCACCAATCTGTCCAGCTTGGTTGTTATAAGCTTCTTTGTCATCCTGCTGTCAAGCAGAGCGCCGTTTGTTATCAGCTCTGCAGTGAGACCTTTGCTTTTTGCGTACTTTACAGCATCGATAATCTTTGGGTGGATGAGCGGCTCCCCAAGAAGGTGGAAATTGACTGTATCTGTGATGTTCTCCCTGCTTATCTCATCAACAGCCTTCTTGAAAAGCGAAAAGTCCATGTGCTGTTTTTTTCTTCTTGAGACCCTGGTGGGACAGAAGTCGCAGTTGAAGTTGCAGATGTTGGTGAGCTCAAGGAATATCCGCTCGACTTTAGGAAGTTGTGTTTTCATTTTAGCAGTCACTCTTTCACAAACCTGACCAGCAGTGTTGGCAGGAGGAATATTGTCACCAGGAATGTGAGCATTATAGAGAGTGAGGTCAATACGCCGAATGTCCTTGCCATTGGCAGGAATGAGAAGCTGATTATCACAAAGCCGACAGTTGTGGACAGTGCTGCAATCCAGTTACCTTCGCCTGTCTGTATCAGGGCAGTCCTTGCAGCCTCTTTTCTGTTCCTGTTTCTTTTCAGCTCTTCCTTGTAGCGCGCTGTGAGATAGATGCTATAATCAACACCCAATCCTATGATGAGCGGGATGACAGATGTATTGAGTGAGTTCAGGGGTATATCAAGAAGCGGCATGAGCCCCAATGAGAACATGGCGCCGATCAAGATGGGTACAGAGACGATTAAGCTTGTTGAAAACCTCCTATAGATGATAAGCAGGACGAGAAATGTGAAGATGAACATCAGGATGGATGAGGTCCGCTGTATCTTCCTCAAAAGAGATTCTGTCTGCTCATTTGCAAACGCTGTCCCTGTAACCTTAATATCGATTCCTTTGATATCGTTCAAGCCGCTCTGCTCAATGTCAACCATGAGCTGGTCATAGACCTGCTTCACCATCTCATATGTTTCTGTGCCTGGCCAGACAGTTACAATGATAATTTTGTAGGTTCCATCCTCTTTTTGTATGGTCAGCCTTGCCTTGTCAGCAAAGGTCTGTTTAGCTACAGGGTCTGCCATGGCTGTGTTCTCATGCAGATTGTCAAACGCTTTTTTTAGGTCTGAATAGTCTGAGGTGTTGGCATCCCTCAAGAGTGTGTTGATGCTCTCGAACTTGACTTTCCTGCCGATCCTCTGGAAATTGGTATTGTCCTGTATGTTCTGCTCCAGCCTGTCAAGAGCCTCTATTATCTCCGGCTGCAGCACATCACCTTCTATCAGGACAAACTCTGTGTTGTAGAGAGCTGCGTAGCTGTCTGAAATAAGGATTGCCTCTTTTGAAGGGACCCCATCAGGCAGCATATCATATATGTTTGTGTTAGTCTCGATCCTGGTAGCACCATAGACAGAAAGGATGAGGGCTGCCATGATGCATGTCATTATCATCTTTGAATGCTTGCTGCCCTTGTCAAACACCCAGGCCATTGTTTTCATCACAATGCGTCCGCTGCTTTGGATAGGAGAATGGCTCTTGATGACCATCAATGCAGGCCATAGCAGGAAGACAAGCAGGAACGAGTAAGTCACGCCAATGATGACGACAAGCGCAAAAGAGACCAGCGCAGGTATTGATGGTAGGACCAGCTGTGCTGAGAATGCTGCTGCTGTTGTTATGAATGTGAGGAACAATGCAGGCAGCATCGACCTGACTGTAACTTTCAATGAATGGTCGAAGCTGTCTTTCTTCCTCTGCTCAAGGAATCTTTTGGTCAGGTGGAGCGGAGCATCGAGAGCTATCCCTACAAGCAGGGGGATGACGAATGTATGGAAAAAATGTATCTTTACGCTGATTAGCTGGGCAGTCCCGAATGTCCAGACAGTGGCGACGATCATTATGACCAGAGGCGTGAAAACAAAGTGAAGCCTGCGGAAGCTCAAGAATATCAGGAAAGACATCGCAAGCACTGTCAGCACTGCCAAAAATGCTGTGTTGCCTGAGACCAGCTGGTCTAAATCATACATGATAAGCTTATCAGAAACAAAGCCTATCTTGAGATGCTTAAGGTCCAGCGCATCAACAGATTCCCTAATGTTGATTGCGGCTTGTTCCAACTCATCTTCGTCCGCACTCTTGTTTTCCATTGTGACATATATTATCGTCATCTTTGTGTGCGGAGCATCTATATCCTGTTTGACAAAGAAGCCTGCAAACGGTATTATCTCACTGATGGTCTGCCAATAGATTGCCTTTCCAACCTGGTTCGCGTCATAATCCTTGGATAGAGTCCTCTGCGCTGCACTCTCGAAATCTTCAGGGGATTCCTTGAACAGGTCGATCAGCGTTTCAGAAAGCTCTTCTTCACTCTCCATATCTGCGATGGACTTGTTGTACTTGTCCATTATCTCAGCGTCAACCAGCTCTGCTACGCTCTGCGTCTTTACCTTGAAATTGCTCTGCAGGAATTCCACGACCTTGAGCTGCTCCTTCAGCGCCTCAAGCGAAATCATCGACTCATTGTTATTCCCTATGATGCTCATGTAGAGAAATGGCAAATCCTGCGTGCTCCTTAGACGTTCCAAGGGCTCAATAATCTCCTTTGACCTGAGAATATCAATGCTGCTCTCTGCCTTTATCTTTGAAACAGGAATCAAGAACAAGGCTGTGATGAGAATGATTATCGCGACTATTGTCTTAGGTCTTTTCTTCACAAAATCGACGTATTGGTCAATCATTTTCTGCTTCTCTTTTATGCTTTCCTGCTGAAGATATTCTTCAGGTCTCTCTGGTAGTATTTGATTAGAACTACTGCGCCTAATATGAACATCACGAGGCTGAGGTATTGGCCTGTGCTGAGGCCGAGGAATGTCGCGTCTTCCCTGAAGAAGTCAAGCAGCAGACGCAGGAGTCCGTAGCCTGCTATCATGTTCCAGAAGATGAAGCCTTCCTTGTGATCCTTTCGGGCGAGGAATAACAGCCAGCCGAACAATGCAAAGAACCTTGCTGCAGAGTAAAGTTGCTGCGGGTGGCGGCAGCTGTTGTAGCCAGGGAAGTAGACGCACCAGCTTACACCTGTGATCTTTCCGACGAGCTCTGCATTGATGAAGTTGGCAATCTTTATCAGGCCCCCTATGAACATAAAAGGTATCGAT
>JAHWIS010000058.1 GCA_019322385.1 Candidatus Woesearchaeota archaeon | reverse complement strand
TGATATTTCCATAAGAATAAGCGACATCCCTTGCGTCATCAAGCGATATCCCTGGCGCGCGCCTTATCTGGCCCAGACCTCTTGCATAATACCTCGCCAGTGCCGCAAGAGCCCGGATGCGGTCCCTGTCATACATTGCATTGACAGCATCGTCAATGCATTCCTCTGCCTTCTGGATCACCCTCTTTATCTCGCCCTTGGCGCGCCAGTACTGCTTTTTCCTTCCTTTGAATATCCTGCTATGGAGCTTTCCCAGCAGTTTGCTGTATTGCTTAGGATCTTTCATGACCATGTCAAATTATTACTGTTTGGTGGTATATAAACCTTTTTCCTGGAAAACTTCACAAAATTTAAATAATCTGAGTGTGCGTTTTCACTTTGGAAGCAAAATATTATACAGAGGTGAGGACATGAATTACAGATGCACAGCATGCGGCTACAAGTTCAGGCCAAAGACAGAGAGACTGCCTAACAGATGCCCTTTCTGCTCTTCTCCAGAGATACAGCAGAACGAGACAGCACAGGACCTGCTGGACTCTGTCGGACAGAAGAGGCAGATACCTGATCAATGATTCTAGGTAAATAACATGAAATGCGTGAGAGTCACTGTCAAGAAAATAGAGGTCGTTCAGTTCTCGATACGGGACGGTGCAGAGCTCAAGATATTCTTTGATGACGGGGCAAAGAAATGCCTTGTGTACTCTACGCAGCTGGACAATGTGAATGATGATGTCAAGAACATCGTCACAAAGATACATGTGTATGAGAAGTCGCAGAACCGAGTTCTTGATGCAGAGGATGTGCTGGACAGCTTTATCAGCGTCCTTATTGAAGGTGAAGAGGATGTTATGGAGAAGATGCGTGTGTTCCTAGGAAGGCTGCGCGACGAGAAGATGCGCCTCAAGGGATATGGAACCCACACAGGCTACATAGAATCCCTCAACAAGATGCAGAAGAAGGTGCTTGATTTCAAACCTAATGTACTAAGGAATGAATAAAAGAAAAAAAATTGAATTCTAAAAAATAAAAAATTTAAACCTTAGGTTTTGACGTCGCGACAACTATCAGCACAATAATACCTGCGATCGCAAGCAGGCTCAGCACGCCGAGCAGTGTCAGGTATGCTGTGGAGTCTGTGAACCTGTCGCTGGATGTGGTGTCTGTAATCCTCGTCGGTGACCTTGCGACTACGCCTCGGGTAGAGGTTGTCGGCTCACCGCCGGTATACAGCACATCGACACCAGTGTCTGCTGTGCCTGACGTCGAACTTGTCGTGCCTGAAGTTGAGCTTGTCGTACCTGATGTTGATGTCGTGCCTGAAGTTGAAGATGTGTCGGATGTTGAAGTGCTTGAAGAGCTTGTATCCTCGCTGCACTCCACATTGATGTCGACAGTCTCCTGATCAGTCTGCTTGTTGCCATCATCCCTGTATATCTTTGCAACTATGCTGTATGTGCCAGATGCCATGTCAGAAGGGACATCGACTGAAGTCCTGTACTCGAACTCATTACACTCGTCCTCATCCTCATCCTCGATCGCAACGCACTCATCATCATCATAAGCGCCCATCTCGAACTCTTTCCTGATCTGGAGGTCGAATGTGTCGCTCTCAAGCTTCAGGACTGTCTCGTCATCCCCTTTCTCGCCGATAGACCTTCCCTCGACATACATCGTGAAAGACCTTCCGCAGGAGACTGTTGAAGGCGCGTTTATCCTCGTGAAGATGAACTCTGCCTTGTTCTCCCTCTCGACATCGACCTCAAAGCTGAAATATGTCCTGTGATTTGCGCCATTGTCATCCTCGCCGTCTGCCCAGAGCTCAACAACAAGCTTTCCAGCGTCAGCATCCCAATCGATCTTATCATCATCAAAGTCGATCGGTTCCTCATCGCTCTTGTCGCCAGCATCGATATCAAATGTGTCTGTCTCGCCATCGATATCATCGCCGTCCTCTCCTGCTCCGTGGAAAACAGCAGTGACCTCTACATCCTCAAAGTCGATATCCTCATCATTATCGTCATAGAGGTTCTCAATCTTGAGCTTTACAGCGAACTCATCGCCAGGCCTTGCCTCATCATCAGCAGTATCGCCGTCATTGACACTGTCCCATGAAGAATCATCAATGCTGACCTTGACAGAGTCGAAATCAAGCATTGATTTTGCGTTGAGGTTTATGTCAGATGTCTTGCTCAGCTGGTTTGAACTGAATGAGAGAGTTCCAATCTTCTCTGTGCCTGAATCAGTGCTTGCAGGGACATAAGAAGTGAGCTCAACATTAAAGCTGGCACCAGCAACAAGGGTTGACGGGTGCGTACCTATCCAGGTGTTTGACGCGTCTGTTGTCAATGAGATGCCTGTCAGGTCAACACCGCCATTATTGGTAACAGTGATTGTCTTTGTGACGTTCAGCTCCCTCTTGCTCTCAGAATAATCTACTGAAGGCAATGAGAGTGAAGCGCCTGGATTCGTGACAACAACAGTCAAGTCCATTGTGTCATAATGAGAACCATTGAATACAGCAGTCACTAACCCTGTGTATGTGTCAGGTGTCTGTCCTGCTGGTATAGCAACAGTCAGTGTTGACTGGGTTGAATGTCCAGCAAAAAGATCCAATACAGCAGGGCTGAATGATACAGCGCTGCCAGGCATTGTGCCTGATGCACTTACAAGATCAGATGAACTGAGTGCTATGCCAGTCATGCCCTGGCTGCCAGTGTTATTCACAGTCAACTGGCCTGATGGTGATGCGCCAGGCATGCCTGAAAGGGTCATGGAACCCTCAAAGATATTGATGTCTCCAACAGCATAGACACTAAAAACTAGCGCAAATGCCATGAAAACGCATAAAAGTAGCTTTTTGTTCATTTTGGTCGAGCCCTCCAAGCAAACTCTTTTCTATTAGCATAAAAGTGGTCTATAAGCCCAGAAAAGCCTTTAATCTCTTCATACAGGCCTAAAAACGATTATTTCCCCCTTTAAGCTCATTAGAGCAAAACTTGTGATGTGTTTTGCTATTCACAAATAGTGGCACTCATTATTTATATATTTATGTACTGTAGAGGGCGTTTATCAGGAAAGCTAAACTTTTAATATTAACCTGTTTTTAGGATGCGAAAGAGGTATTTCAAATGAAAAAGGCAATTTTCTTTATAATCGTTCTTGTTTTGGCTTATTCTGTCAATGCTGAGGATATCTGGCAGATGGACCAGGCAGAGAGATCAGAAACAATCAAAAACAATCTTGATGAAGTCAATCTAGACCAGGTGCCAGGGATGTTAAAATTCCTCCTTGGAAAGCCAAAGATCAATATTGAGGTCAATGGAGAGGTTTATGGGTTTAAGATTGCTGGAAACAGAATAAAAGATTTTGTTGAAGGCGGCATAAAAAACCCACACTACATAATTTTCATACCTGAAGATGTTCTCAATGAGGTTGTCAATTCAGACGATATTCCCGGCGCTGTTGAAGATGCTTATTCAAGCGGCCGCATCACAATAGAGCCCCAAATGACTGGGGCCAAGATCAAGTTCTGGTTTGCTGAACGGTTATTAGACTGGTTTGCTCCTGAGGAATAGGAAGGTATTTGTGGCAATGGTGTTCTAGATACTGGTGAAGAGATATTCTAAAACCAAAACCTTTAAATACTAGTTTGCATTAAGTTAGCCAATACTAGTATACAAAAATCAACATTTGTGACATTGAAGCTCATCGGGATTTCGGGCCGAGTAGATTAGCTGACTTTTTAGTGATGACCTGTCAGGTTACAGTAAGGGATTAGATAGTAAAGTGTCTTCTGCTGTAACACCACCCATGCTGTAGGAAGCAAAAAAAAGAGGTCGGTCTCCATGAAAAGAGGTGTAGGTATTCTGTTAATTCTATGTATTCTAATCAGTGCTACGCTGGTTCTTGCAGAAACTACAGCAGTGCTTGGACCTCTACAAGTGTATGAGACAAATGAGATCAGGTTTGTACTTAATGTCAGCAACTACATGGGTGATTATGATATCAATGAAGTTGAAGTGGATGCTGATGGGTTTGAAGTCCTTGCGATGTTTGATTATGCAGGATGGACAGAGATATACAATGGCAGCAATGCAGAATGGAAATTCGGAAGCCTGGGCAGCAATATCATGCTTGCTGTGTTTGAATACTTTGCACAGGCGCCTGTTGTTGATGAGGATACTGAGACAGATACAAGGATCAGGCTCAAAGGTGTTGATGAAGAGGAAGAGTATCATATATCAGTTATGGTGTTAAATGATCACACTGCACCAGAACTTTCTAATATTGTGCCTGAAGATGAAGGGTTTGTCAAGGAAGGCATTTCAGAGTTTTCAGTGCAGGTAAATGCAACAGATCCTGAGACAGGGATCGATACAGTCGAGTTCTCGTGGGTGTTGTGCGATGATGAGAATGCAACACAACATGAGACAGAACTAGAAGAAGATGGATTATATCACAAAACCGTAGATCTCTCCGAGTATGAGAATGAGGAAGAAGTATGTTTTGAATTCTCTGCATCCAACAATGGCGGAGAGGTCTCTCACTATGATGGTCAATTGACCATCGATGGCGTTCCACCAGAAGTAACCCTTTTGTCTCCCGACGACTCAGCCATAGTAGGACTGAGCAGCGAGTTCAGTTTCCTTGCTGCAGATAACTTGGCGCAGACAATGAACTGCATTATGGACATAGACGGCGAAGAGTACATGACAGACATTGTAGCAGAGAACATGCAGACCGTCTCTATACCAAGCGCTGACGTCGAAGAAGGAGAACACACCTGGAGCATCACTTGCCTTGACCCTGCCGGATGGGAGGGTGAAAGCGAGACATGGGCGTACACATTAGACAAAACACCGCCTCAGATCAGTTTGGTAGCTCCAGAGAACAACTCAATCATTGCAGATTCCACACTGTTGGAGTTTGATGTCACTGACAACTATCAATTGGATAGTGTTTTGTTTGTCCATGACGGCAATGAGACAGCGGTCGACGACGTGTTCAATATAGACGTCTCAAGCTGGGATGAAGGACCGAGCGAATTTGCGGTAATAGCGGAGGATTCTGTCGGTAATCGGGCTGAGCTGACCTATCGGATAATTATCGACAGGACTCCTCCGCAGATTGTGCTATTAGACCCAGCAGACAACGGTACAAGCGACGTGCATGTCAATTTCACATATAGCGTGCTGGATAATTACGATGATGCTATTGACTGCACAGTCTACATAGATGATGAGGGACAAGAACAGCAAACGGTGCAGGAAGAGACTGATGCAGCCTATCCTGCCATAGTGGCTATTGGAGACCACAGGTGGAAAGTTCAATGTGTCGACGATGCAAGCAACACTGGCTCAAGCAACGAAAGATCGCTTTCTGTCATTGACACAAGCGGTCCAGATATTGCAATGAACAACCCTGACGTCGTCTTCAGAGGCGATCCAGTGACAATAAGCCTTGAAGTGATAGATATCAGCGGAGTGGAAGCTGTGACAGCAGAACTGAGGGACCCTGATGATAATATCCAAAGTATCCCCTTAGAGAAACAGGATGATACTTACAGTTCCTTGGTTGAGACTACTATGGAGTCAACGACTGGCACATACACCCTTGCGGTGTATGCAGTCGACACATTGAACAATTCTAATACTGCAGAAGACGAGATTTTGGTTACGTACAAGTATGTAATTTCGCTTGAGCTTTCGCCTTCTAGTGTGACTACGGGTGGAGGAGTGGATATTTCTGGATCTGTAGCGTTTGATAATGGCTCAAGCATAGTGGAAGAAGACATCGAGCTATCATTACCAGAGAATCAGGCAGATGTTGAGCTGATCGATGGAGTGTTCAGCCATTCATTCACTGCACCGTCTGCGGCAGGAACATATGATGTTGTTGCTTCTGTATTCAGTGAAGGGAATGAGCAAGTGTATTCTGCTGTAGAACAGTTTAGTGTAGCAGCGCCCCAGCAGCAATCTTCAGGCGGCTCTGGCGGCGGGGGCGGAGGAGGACATCATAGAAGCCAGGATGAAGAGCAAGAGTACTGCATCATAGACTGGCAATGCACTGCATGGACAATGTGTGAGGAAGGAGAACAGAAAAGAGTTTGCGTGGACATGAACCATTGCGACACAGAAGACAAGAAAGTAGAAGAAAGGTCGTGTACTGAGACCAACACGGAGGAAGAGAACGATGATGGAACTACAGAAGGAGACACAGTCTCTGCGACTAGAGAACCACTACCAGAACCAGAAGAGCATGAAGTTGACGCGACTGAGGAAGACGAGGGAGATGCAGCAGGCATTGGTAAGGCCTCTGGCTTCATGAACATGTTCAAGGTCAGCCCAAGCAGCATCATCTTTGCTTTATTGCTGATGGCATTGCTGCTCGGCACACTGTATAAGTATGGCTGGAGCAAGGGTGACAAGCGGAAGAAACCTGCCGCAGTAGATCTGCTCGGCAGAGGAGACAAGATAGGGCTTGAATCATACCTTGATGAACGGGCATCAAGACGACGCTGAGGGAAAAAATGGTATTGGAAGAGTTCTTCAAGCCTGACTGGGTGAGGCACAGGCCTTACCTTGCATTTGTTTTCGGGTTATTCTATACATTCATAGCGTTCTTCATAACAGCATTCTTTTTCAGAGGGATGATGTCAGTCGCTATGGTGTTCCTGACAGCGATATTGCTCGTGCCTACACTTCTTTTGCTGGTGAAGAAAGAAGAAGGCATCGAGAGAAAATATGGATTGAAACATTTCTTCAAGAACCACAAAGACATATTCGAGGTGTATCTGTTTTCGTTCTTAGGTGTGTTCTTTGCTTTTGTTATTCTGGGTCTTGCTACCTATAACAATCCAGATGTTTATGGTTCCCTATTTGACTTCCAGGCAAGGTTCCTGGAATTCCAACAGGTGGATGATGGTGTGATAGAAGGTTTTGTTGCAGGGACACTGCAGCCTTCTGCACTACAGGTTGTAGATATCTTTGCGCATGATGTTGTTGTTGTGATGATATGTTTTATCTTATCATTGTTCTATGGCGCAAGCGCAATATTCCTGATAATACTCAACGGAAGCATATTCGCAAGCTTCATCGTGATGGTTATACGCACGATAGGACAGAATGCAATAGCAGGGTTGCAGGCATTCCTGTTCTTCTTGATACATCTAATACCAGAGATAAGCGGATTCTTACTTGCTGCTATAGCAGGAGGAGTTGTTTCTAAGGCAATATTACATGAGAAGAAAGGCTCAAAAGGATTTAAGAACGTATTCAAGGATGCAACAGTGCTGATTCTTATTGCAGTTGGACTTGTTCTACTTGCTGCAGTGCTGGAAGTGTTTGTTACAGCTAGATTGTTCCAGGTGTTTTTTTAGGCGGGTTTCCTGGAATTCCTCTGAATTATCATCTTCATCGATGTCCCTTCCTTGCACTGCTGGCCACAGAAGAGACATGGACTACGTCATGCCTTGCAGCAGTCTCAGCAACATCGTTATAGAACTGGTTCATCTCCTGCCTTGACTTTTCATCAGTATCTATCGGCACCCTGACACCCTGATCAATCATATCGATGTAACCTTCATCTGCAGTGCCGTCCATCTTATTATCTTTTATGACGAGTATTGAACGCTCTGGATTGTCCTGGTGCAGGGCGAGTATCAACTCATCCTCTGCGTCTATAACATTGTTGGTGTTCCTGTCATTGTATGTTATGAAAAGGTCGTTGCATTCCCCTCCAGCAGGGCAGTAATAAAGCCTGGTCGTATAGCTCATATCCTCGAATCCAGGCATCTGTACAGGATCCTTATCCTGCTCTTTGACGATCTGCGCGAGCGAGACAGCATGGTTCTGCTTAGGTGCCTTGGCAGCATGCACCACTTTATGCCTGACCACTTCAGGCACATGGCTGTTCGGATTCACTGCTGCGCAGCCTGCGTACCAGACAGCTGCTGCGGCTATTGACACTACTGCAAATGACTTTATAGCCTTGAATGCATGCTTAAAGTAGTTTTTCATGCACAAAATTCTCATTTAGTTATTTATAAACCTTTCGTTTTTTAATTACTTGGTAGTAGTTATTTTCGTAATATTTTTATATGATTGGCTCTTAATATGTGACTGTCCTGTATGAAGAAACTCTGGTGAAACGCATGATCCGGATGTGAGGGTACAGGCTCACAAGTTGAGAGGGGTCTTTCAGGCCCTTATTTTCTTTTTTTCTTATACTTTCCAGAAGGCTCTACATATCTGTGTATAGGATGTCCTGGCTCGCGGAATGCAGGGTGGGTGCGGTCTTCCTGCCTCATGTGCTTCTCCTTGACATGGAATGTCTTAGGATGCTCTGGCCTGTGCTTTGGGATGAGCTTGCGCCCTGGTCCCAGCTCAAATTTGACCTTCAAGGACTCAACATCCTGTTGCCTTTTCTCGTGCTTCAGCATCGCAATGCCGTATTTTCTTAGCTCACGGCCAAAGCTGAAGAGGAAGACGCACGCTATGATCGTGAATCCTGAGAACTGGTTTGAGATTATGAAGAGAGTGAGGATCTTTCCAGCAGAAGTGTTCAGGAAAAAGTCGATCGTTATTATCCTTATGATGAAGTAATAGATTATCAAGATGAATGCTCCGTTGAACATGCTGTTGCCGACAAGCATTGTTTTCTTAGCGCGGTTCTGCTCTCCTACTAGTTTTACTATCGCTCCTATGACCAGCAGGACAGCGCCGATGATGAACAGCTGGCCGTAGGTGTTCCACACAAAGAAACCTGAAGTGAACTCTGGCCTTACGAACCTGTGCGTCGCAAGATATGTGTCGATGTTGAATGCTGTCCAGAACTGCAGCGCTATGATGACTATGAAACCTATTATTGCAGGTGTCTGCATGTTCTTTCCTATGTCGATGATGAACTTACCTTTTGTCTTGACAGTCAATGCCTTTAGTGTGATTCCGACTACAGTGAGGGCTATCGCGACTGCCAAGGTCCCCCAGAAATCATACTGCACGAAAAGGAACTTGAAAGGGAAAGTCGTTGCAAGTGAAGAGAGCATGTTTGTTATCTCTGTGCCTGCAGCTGTCTGTGAAATACCTGCTGCAGTGCCTGCCTTTGCGATGAGCTGTGTCCAGGCCCACTTCATGTTGAAATAGTTGACACCTGCAACAATCAGGAGGAATGCCAGGCCTGCCATCATGATCTCGTTTATGGCCTCCTCTGCAATGCGGGTCGAAAGCTTTTTCTTGTGCATGCCTCTGCCTTAGAAAGGGTTCTTTATAAAGGTTATTTACTTTCTCAGGGTGCAGACAGCGTTAATATATGCCTGATAAGATTTATTAATAGGAAGAGTTCTCCTTTTTTTCCTATGATACAGGAATTCCTAGGAGGTGTGGTGAGCAGAATAGTTCCAGGGCAGTCTCTTCTGCTGTCCAGTATCGGAAGATGGTATTCCAAGAACCCATACCACAAGTTCAATGAGGGGGATATACTGATCCTCAAGACAAGGAATCTTGTAGGCCACGGCGTAAGGCCTGTGGCTGTTGTGCAAGGCTATGCTGTCAGGGATGGAAAATATGGAAAGGAAGGGTTGTATGAACTCATGATGCACACTGATTCTTCTGGCGATTTCTTCAAATGGATGGAAAACAATGAGGTGCCTGCAGGTGTAGAAAGAAGGGTTGATGAAGAGACCCATTACAAATGGAACATAGAGAACAGGTTCAAGAGGGTCCCAGTCAATAATGTTGATGAGGCGCTTGCACTCTACGCAAGCAAAGAAATACAAACAGGGGGTTGAGAGAATGTCGGAGAACAACAAGTATTGGGTAATAAGGAACAATGAATACCAGATGATGGGCCTTTTCGAGCTGGTCAAGCACCAGCACAGGCAGGAGCCAAGACCGATGGTTTGGTCTGCAAGGCTTGCCACAGGACTGTTAGGATACACGAACTGTGAATCAGGCAAAAGAGGGCCAAAAGGTCATTCTGAAGTATTGCTTGCTGTCGGTGACAGCGGCCTGCAGAAGCTTGTCGAACTGGGATTCATCACATGTCCTGAGTGCATGCCTGAACATCAGGAAGGCTTCTGGGATGTTGTAGGCGAGACAGTAGAGAAGATATATGGCATTGATACGCTTGAGGATTTCGTAGACAAGGAAAAGATGCCTTTTGATGCACGGCGTGTGAACTGGGAGGTGCTTATGACTGTTATAGGAAAAGCACCAGGCAGGATCTATGTCCCGAAAGGCCTGGGAGTGGCAGAGGTGTCTGACTTCAAGAGATTCTTCAATGACACAGGAGTCGCTGTTCCTCCAGTCGGATGGTACAACCCTAACAACAGGGCAGGGTTTACAGAGTATTAATTTTTTTATTTCTTTGCCTTTGCCAGCTTGAAATGACTTATAGCAAGGAATATCCATCCCACTACAAGATATATCATTATATGGAGCGGGCTGTTCGGAGGATCATCCATGAATGCTTTCTGGAAAGGTGTGCTAAGCGCTCC
>JAHWIS010000057.1 GCA_019322385.1 Candidatus Woesearchaeota archaeon | reverse complement strand
TGCAATGCCTTTTCGCATGCTCTACAATCAATGCATGGTATTCCTTGTACACATCAATATCCGCAGCAAGGTTCTTAACAAACATATCCTGCAGTTCATCATACCCAACACCAGCATCACACAGCCCAACCCTTGAAAATATCCGCCTTGTATAAGCATCAATCACAAAGCTCGGCTTGCCAAAAGCATACAACACAATAGAATCTGCAGTCTCAGGGCCAATGCCTTTTACTGCTAATAGCATCTCCCGCAGTGAGTCTGCGTCCTTTGCCAGCAGGCTCTTCACCCCATGCTCTTTCACAAACCGCGACACAAGAACCAGCCTCTCAGCCTTCTGGTTATAATACCCAGCACTCCTTATCAGCTTTCCAATCCTATCTTTACTTACCTTCAACAGCGCATCATGCCTAACAAGTTTGCTCTTATGCAGTTGCTCAAGAGCCTTCTCTACATTGTTCCACGCAGTGTTTTGTGTCAGTATCGCACCAAGCATTATCTCAAACCGCTCATTATCATGCTTCGGCTTCCCGCTGTGGTGCTTTGTCCTTGTCTTCCCAGCAGGAGTCAACGGCCACCATCCTTGTGGGCCGTATGAAGTCAGAAGAATCGAATATATCTTTTCTATATTGTTCATACTGCGCTTAGTATAATTGTTCACGTATAAATGCTTTTGTGTTGACAGATATCAAAAAAACTCTGACCGCTAAAACACATCATAAGCATATGGCCAAAGTTGGTATTTATCTTTTTCTTTCGCTTCTTCTAATTTGAAGTAATCTATAGGGCCTGTCAGGCTTATCCAACTTAGAGCACCGTCATCTATTTTCTCATCAATGTGTTCAACAAGCAGTCTGGAAGCCTCTGCTTCTAATTCAGATGTTGATCTTTTTGGATAGAATCGTTTCAACCTTTCTACCAAATCATCTTTAGAAAAAGGCGCGCTCCTCAGACCAATTACACGCCTGATCCTGCCAAAACCGAACAATCGAAGAAGTTCTTTTGTTGAGTAGCTCGGTTGTTGGTCGCTATTCACATCTACCATTTTAAATCACCTTTGATATCACCTTTCAAAATGATACTCCATGCGGCTGTGCCCTATCCCCAACACAGAGCATATGTCCAAGCACCTGCACTGCCACTTTTTCAACCCTTTCGCTTATGTCTGAATCCGGAAGTTCCTCGATCTGTATGCAGAGCCTTTCGATCTTTGCTTCTTTCTCTGCTTCTGCCATGTCTCTCTGTTCTGGAGTCAAACGTGGATACTGTGCATTTTTCTTTGCCTTGTATATCCTAAGAAGGTGCTTAAGGATAAAATGCTCCTGCCTTGTCAGAGCATGATATGCGTCATGAGCTTTCCCAAACAAATTCCTTGCGACATGGAAAACCCTACCGTCCTTTGCATCGTCAGTCCTTACCCTTCCGTCTGGCGCTTTAAGCTGATCATAGACCATACCCACAAGCCTTCTCTGCTCTTCTGTGCTCTGCGGGAAATTAGGGTAATCAGAGAATATCCTGTAGAGTGCGATTGGGTTGTCGTTCTTTGCTCTCCTTCTCATGTATCCACCTCAATAAAGCCCAGTGACCGCATTATTTAAATCTTTCTATCAATACTCACCGAAGAGTAACAAAAAACCATGGGAAAATTATTTATACCTAAACAATTCGTAAATCCCTACTCTAAAATAGAGAAAAAATCACCCTATAATCCAAAAACAAGAGAGGAGGTTTCTCCAAAATGGCAAAGAGAAAAAGACGTTCTGAAGATGATTGGTTTGAAGATGATTTTGATGAAGATATCAAGCCAAAGAAAAGGAAGAGAGGCAGGAAAAAGAAGAAGAAAGCAGGCAAAGTGATCGCATGGATCGTTGCTTTCATCGTCATACTTGCAATTCTTTTGTTTATCAGGTTCAAGTATGCAGCTCCATCTGATGAAGTAGATGAAGAGCTGCCGCCTATAGACGAGCTTGCGGAAGAGGAAGAAGGTTTAACAGCAGAAGAGGAAGAAGAGGCTGAACCTGCTCCAAGGGAAGTCGGCCCTGATGTCGTAGAGAGAGAAGAGCTTGAGAAAGTAAGCGAAGTGGTAGACACGACAAGAGAGCCAGAGATATTCTCGAATGTCCAGTGCAACTTCGACAACGAGGCAGGACTGCTCTACATCAGCCTGCGGGTCTATAACATACTTGACGAGGAGATCAAGATAAGCCCAAGGGGTGTGATGAAAGGCTACAACACATACTTCCTCATACGAGGCATTGTTGACCAGGACCCTGGATGCGGCACAGAGGTTGTGCAGCCTGGCGAATGGACAGAATGCAAGAAGATAGGCTTTGACGCTCCACGATACGGCAATGTGCCGGGCATCAACAGGATCAGCGTACAGGTCCCGACCAAGACAGAGGCATTGCTTATCGAATGCCCAGAGATGCCAGAGGTAGTCGAAGAGGAAGAGTAATTTTTTCTTTTATTTCCTATTTCTTTCTTTTTATACAAAACCTTTTTATATCCCTGCTCTAGCCATCATTTACCTCGTGCTACTCCGAACAAAGTGAGGAGTAGTACTGTTTTTGTCAAGTTTTTGTAAAAAACTTGTGGGGGTGCCGGAGCGGTCAAACGCATCAAGCGGACCAAACGGGCAGGGCTTAGGTGAGTCAGGGTGTGATGAGCATATGCTTGCATCATGCTATGATTTTGAGACACCCTGTGGCTTAGTGCCTACCGGGGTTCAAATTTGAAGCTACGCTTCAAGCCTCAGCAAAGCGGAGCTTTGATGAATGTCCTCGCCCCCACACTTATAATCACTACCCACCAAAACCCTTATAAACAGGGTATTATTCCATCTGATAAGATTAAAAATGGCAATTTCACAGCACAAGTCAAAACAGAGCCCTAGCGGGGCAAAATACAGGGATTTCAGGAAAAAGAAGCAGTTTGAGCTAGGCAGCTCACCTACTTTGACCAAACTGGCTGAAACAAAGAATAAGAAGGCCCGAGAGATGGGCGGAAACCGTAAAACACGCCTATTATCAGCCAACACAGCCAATGTTCTGGACCCAAAGACAGGCAAATCCACAAAAGCCAAGATCCTGAATGTTGTAGGAAACCCTGCAAACCGCTATTTTGTCAGGCGAAATATAATTACAAAAGGGACCATAATCAAGACAGAGAAAGGCGATGCAAGAGTGACTTCAAGGCCTGGCCAGGAAGGCAGTGTCAATGCAGTTCTTGTCAAAGAATAATCACAATTTCTTCTTCAATTTCTTATAATTCCCAAGCACATACTTGTTGTCAGGCTCTTTCTCCAATGCCTTGTCCAGTATCTGCTTTGCAACACCATACTTACCTAACCCCATATACAGCACTGCAAGGTTGTTCATGGAAGAGATGTCATTCTTGTCCATTGCTATGGCCATGTTGAATAGTTTCATAGCCTTCTTGACATCATTCATCTTAAGATATGCCTTACCCATATCAGCGAGCAGTCCAGGATATTTAGGGTCCAGCTTCAAAGTGCGCGTGAAGTATTTCAGCGCAAGATCATACCTCCCTTTGCCCATGAAAGCCACAGCTACCTGCTTATTGTATCGAGGATTGTCTGGCTCCTGCTCAAGCTGTTTCCAGATAATATCAGTATAATCCTCTGTCTTCTCATGCAATCTATCTTTCCGTGTCTGAGAGAAGTGGTGCAATACAACAGGTGTATCAATAATCTCACCACCCACTTCACGTATCGAGTGCTCAACCAGTTCATGCACCTTGTTCCTGAATCGGATAACAGGATTGTTCTTGAACAGCCGAACCAGCTTGCTCGATTTATGAGCACCATAATTATTTGCCAGCACTGCTTCATCTGCGGTAATAACAGCCTCCGCCCCGTCCTTCAGGAAGTATGTCCGCTGGTCGAGCTTGAAACCAATAACATCCTTAAGACAGTGTTCTGGTGTATTTATCAGCTCCAATATCTCCTTCTTCCCGTCTTCACCAACTAGCTCATCAGCATCCAGAACAAGCAACCAGTTAGAGCTCGCCTTAGATAGCGAGAAGTTCCGCGCAGCAGAGAAATCATCACCCCACCTAAAATCAAACACCAAAGCCCCAAATCCAGCAGCGATCTCCTTTGTCCTATCCGCAGAACCAGTATCAACGACTATGATCTCATCAACAATATCCTTAGCACTCACAAGACAGCCAGACAAAAAATCCTGCTCATCCCGCACAATCATGCAAAGGCTTAGTGTTGCCATTTAGAATACCTTCGAACAAAATATACAGGACAGCACCAAAAAACACAATATTCTACTTTATATCTTTGTCTTCCCGCGGCGTGTATTCCATGAATACTTCCGCAGTTTAGAAGAGACTCCATACCCGCAGCTGCTGCACTCTTTCTTGCGCGCATGATACGTGTGCTTGCCGCACCTTCTGCAGTATATGTGGGTCTTCTTCCCTGATCTCTTACCCATTGATGCTGTTCCTTTGCTCATTTAAAACCCCTCTAAAAGATATGCGCACCTACTGTGCTGGCGATATCAGTATGATAGTATCTCCTCTGAGGAAGACCACGCCCAGCTTCCGCTTGAGCTCACCCTCTTTTCTTTCTTCAGCATCTTCAAGAACAACGTTGATATGTATGTCAAATGCCTTAAGCATTCCAACCATCTGTGTTCCGTTCTTAAGCTCTACAATTACCCGCTTATTGCGGGACGCATTCAATGCATCTAAAGGTCTCGAAGCCTCCATTTTAACAACCTCCATAACAAAACAAAAACATTCTCTGGAGTTTCCACCCCCTATTTAAATGTTGTGTTAGCAATTCTCACACCCCTAAAAGTCCCACCCACCGTCCCAAAACCAGTCCCCCCAGCAGCGTCAAAGTCACAGCCGTCGTTGCCAGTATTGTGCAGCGCTTTACCGGAAGCAGAAACGCATCTGGAGGGGGATGTCCCTTACGGGGAGGTGCCAGATCATCAGCAAATGAATACAAGC
>JAHWIS010000056.1 GCA_019322385.1 Candidatus Woesearchaeota archaeon | reverse complement strand
GTTGTGATTGATAGGGTGAGGTTTGACAAACATATCGCAGAGCAGGCAAAGAAAGCAGGCACAAGGATATTTCTTGACAGCAGGATCACAGGGATCAAGAATGTAAACAGCAAGAAGAAGCTCAGGATAAAAAATGCGAGAAGAAAGAACGCAAGAGTAACTGAAACAGATATCCTCGTCGGTGCAGATGGACCGAAGTCACTTGTCTCCAGGTTCATAGGCAACAAAAAACCAAACGTCTGGGTGGGACTGCAGGCATCAGTAAAGATGCAGGCAGAAAAAAACACTTATGATGTCTACTTCGGAAAAGATTTTCCAGGATTCTTTGGGTGGGTCGTGCCTGAAAATGATACAACAGCAAGGGTGGGAATAGCGACCACAAGAAATCCAAAGATGGTGTTCAACAGATTCATGAAACGATTCAAGAAACACCGAATCGTCGAGATGCAGGGCGGGTTAATACCTATGTATGATCCAAAGGTTGTTGTCGAGCAGAATGACAATTATATTGTCGGCGATGCAGCTACACAGGTCAAGGCAACAACAGGCGGAGGCCTGGTGCCTGGACTGAAGGCAGCAGAATGCCTCGCAAGAGCAATACAGAACAGGACTGGTTACAAGAAAGAGCTGAAGAGTGTTGATAAGGAACTGAAGATGAGCCTACTGCTAAGGAAGATGCTGGACAGGTTCAATGAAGCAGACTACAACAGACTGATAAAAACAGTGAGCAGCGAGAAGATGAATAAATTGCTTAACAAACACGACAGGGACAGGCCTTCGAGGATAGTATTTAAATCAGTCATCAAAGAGCCAAAACTGCTGGTTTTTGCGCAGACTTTATTCAGAGCAAAACGTTTATAAACACAGGCATTTCTGCAGGCACGGAGGGTGATTATGGCAGCAGAAGACATTGAAAAAAAAGATGAAGATGCAGAAATAGACTTCTCAAAAGTCAAGGACTGGTTCAAGAAAAAGAAGAAAAAAGAGCATGTTTCTCATTCAGCAGAGCATAAATCAGAAGAAAGTGCAAAAAGCGATGATGATTCTGAAGAGCTGAAAATTGACTATAAATCGACTCTTGCTTTCTTCAAGAAATACTCGACATTTTTCCTTATGCTCATACCTATCCTGCTTGTCATATACCTCAGAGTGCAGCCTATGCAGCTCAATGCAACAGATGAATGGTCGCAGAATGCTGTTTACAACTTTTATAGGGACCAGGTCGTATCACAGGTCAATCAACAGTATCCAAACCTCCCTGATGCTAACAAGAAGGCATTGATCGATGCAGAATTCGAGAGGCTTCTGCAGGAGAACAGCGGTGTAGTGGAACAGCAGATAGATGCGACGTCACAGCAGTTCAAGGAACGCATGATGTATAATTCTGGTGATAAAAAATATGTTTATCTTGGGGATATTGACTCTTATTTCTGGCTGAGGGATGCAAGGAAGATCATAGAGACAGGAAGGAACTGCGATGAGATTGATGAGGAGAAAGGGTTGTGCTATACTGATATCTATTCAAGAGCTCCGATTAGACCCAACCCGAAACCTCTTGGAAAGGAATCTGCGAGCCCATATGTTCATTCAATAGTATATACATATAAGATAATAAAAATGTTCAATCCAGACATAACGATAATGCAGGCGTCTTTCTATGTTCCTTTGATATATGGAATACTATCTGCAATACTTGCTTTCCTGATCGGAAGACTGATAGCAGGCAACTTCGCAGGTCTGATCACCTCAATTATCATATCAGTAAACCCAATATTTTTGTCACGAACTATGGGATCAGACAATGATCCGCAGAACGTGTTCTATCCTCTACTTATAGTTTTGTTCTTCTTATATACTTTTCAGGCTAAGGATATGAAGAACCGAATAATATTTGGCACTTTAACAGGGCTGTCAATAGGCTTATTTTCTTGGGCGTGGCAAGGATGGTGGTTCATGTTCTACTTTGTTGTTGCAGCACTTTTTATTTACGCCGGATTTTTCGCGATAAGACAACTTCTAAAGCATAAAAATCTGCGCTCTGTTTTTACTAGCAAAGAAACGAAGAACCTTGCCATCATCATATTGTTAATAGTCATTTCTTCTATACTGTTTGTATCAACAATATCAGGATTCAAAACAATGCAGCAAGCGGCAACAAGCCCTTTTGCCTTCATGCAGTCAAAAGTAGCAGCGCGAGAGACATTCTGGCCAAACGTACTTGTGACAGTGGCAGAGTTCAATCCTGGTTCGATAGGTACGATAATAGGACAGATGGGTGGAAAGCTCCTGTTCTTCCTCGGTCTGATGGGAATACTATTCTTGATGACAAGCAAAAACAAAATAAGCAGGAATCAGAAATACATACTAGGTCTAGGTGCCTTGGTCTACCTTTTGCTTGTCTCCAACTATGGAAAGAGCTTGGGAGCGATGACATACATGTTCCTAGTCGCTCTGCCTGTAATCATCGGAATGCTCATCCTGCTCAAATCCAAAGAAGAAGTAGACGTAAAAGTCGCTATACTGCTAGTCATCTGGTTTGTAGCAACCACATATGTAGCACTAAAGGGTGTGCGGTTCACACTTCTCATGGTCTCAGCTTTTGGCGTCGCTTTCGGCATCACAATAGCGACAATATATAAGAATGTCTCAAAATGGATATCTTCAGAGCTGAAGATAAACGAGATGATAACAAAAACAATTATAGTCATCTTGCTCCTGCTTGTCTTGATTGGAC
>JAHWIS010000004.1 GCA_019322385.1 Candidatus Woesearchaeota archaeon | reverse complement strand
GCTGAAGAAGTATTTTGCCAGCGGAGAGATCAATTCAGAGGTCAAGGACAAGGAAGACAAGATGAAGGAGCTTGAAGGGACGTTCAAGGGAGAAGCAAAGACAGTCTCGCATCTCGACGGTATAAAGCTGGAGTTTGATGAGTGGTGGTTCAATGTGCGCCCATCGAACACAGAACCTCTGCTCAGGCTGAATCTCGAAGCAAAGACTGAAGAAAAGATGGAGGAGATGAGGGACAGGATCCTCGCAATCATACGCAGATGAACATTATCCACAAGCTTCCAGGCCTTAGCATAAGCAAGGAGGACCATCACACCTCCCTCTGTATACTTTCTAACAATCTTGGAGGGTTTCTTTTCCTTTCCCAGCTTCCTATATCCAAGTTCAACGGTCTTTTCGTGAATTACGACCTGGAGCTCTTCAAGACTATCGAGAATATAGGCATTCTCGGCAAGGATTTCACAGGCATTGAGAACCACCTGACGCACATAAAGAGGAACTACGGTGACAACTCCGACAAGATAGTCTGTCCAAAGAAGATAAACGGCATGATATATTCCATCTCAAAAAAAGACAGGGTGTTCATAGACTTTGACTGCAGGAAAGTCAACGACATACGGACTTTCGGCAGGACCTATGATGCCACTATTGAAGATAATAAGATCATCGTCGAGTTCACAAAAAAGAGTGACGAAAGGGAAGATAATACAGAGTCTGTTCAGGAATTCAGCTTCTATGCCGCGGTGCAGCCCAGCAGCTTCAAGCCCGAGACAGACTATGAATTCGTCAACCAATGGGTTGAAAGCTATTACAGGTATGATCATGAGAGGAAAGACTTCCCCGCGCACAGGTATGTCCACAGGCCGTTCATCATAGAAACAAAAGAGCTTCTGATCGGTGTCGGAAGGACAAAAAAGGAAGCGCTTGACGAGCTGGATAAGCTGAAGCACTACAAGCACAAGGATCACCACCACAAGAAGATAAGCAAGGAGAAGGACACAGAGGCTGCAGCAGCTTTCATCTGCGCACAGGATTCTCTCGAGAAGCTCAAGGTTGAGCATGAAGGTGTGACAAGGCTCTATGCAGGCTATCCATGGTTCTTCCAGATATGGTCTAGGGATGAGAACATCTCCCTCGGTGCATTGATCAAGCTTTACCAGTTCAAGGTTGTCAAGGATATCATCTTCAAATATCTGCAGAACATCGGAAAGGACGGGCGTCTCCCTAATCACATCCCTTCGCCGCATCTCGGCTCTGCCGACGGTGTAGGCTGGTTCTGGAAAAGGGTAGGAGATTTCATCTCTGAACTGAAAGCAAAGCACAGCCTTGAGAAATTCCTTTCAAAAAAAGAGCTGGAACAGGTCAAGGATACCCTTGCAGAGTCGATAAGGCGGATAGAAAAGAAATACGGATCAAAAGGCCTGATCACGAACAAGGATGATGAGACCTGGATGGACACAGATCCTGGAGGACAGGACCCCCGCGACGGTGCAAGGATAGAGATTCAGGCTTTGCATCTCAACATGCTGCGCCTTATGCACGATCTCAGCGGAGAGAGGAAATACAAGACAAAAGAGGAGAAGATGAAGAAAGAGGTTGCCACAAGGTTCTGGAACGGAGACCTGCTTGCCGACGGGCTTGGAGACTTCACTGTGCGGCCTAATATATTCATTGCTTATTATGTCTATCCTGACCTGCTTTCTGAAGAGGAATGGAAGACCTGCTTCAATAATGAAATAAAAGAGCTATGGCTTGACTGGGGCGGCCTCACTTCAATAGACACCCACCACCCTTTGTTTGTCAATGAATACACAGGCATTGACGACAGGAGCTACCATAGGGGAGACTCCTGGTTCTGGATCAACAATCTTGCTGCTCTCTGCATGTTCAAGATAGACCCAATAGAGTTTGAGGAGAATATATTGCGGATAATCGAGGCAAGCTCCAAGGAGATACTGTGGAAAGGCGCAGTAGGCCATCATGCAGAAGTGAGTTCTGCAGCGCGGCTGAGCTCCAAAGGCTGCGTTGCACAGGCATGGAGCGCTGCAATGTTCATTGAGCTGATAATGGAGGTCTATAAATAAGCTGAAATGAGATACGCAATCGGACTGGACATCGGCGGTACAAAGATTGAAGGCGCGTTGGTGAGCGAGAAAGGAAAGATAACAAAAAGATATAGAATTTCCACCGAATCAAAAAAAGGAAGAGCAAAAGTCCTGAAAAATATTGTTGAAGTCATAACGCAGCTGAGCAAAAAAAGAAAGATTCATGGTATTGGTGTCGGCATTCCTGGTTTTGCAGACAGAAAAGGCAAGATAGTGAACATGCCTAATGTACCTCTGAAAGGATTCAACCTAAAAGACTTCCTCAAAAAGAAATTCAAGCGTCCTGTCTTCATAGATAATGATGCAAACTGCTTTGCGCTCGGAGAATACATGTTTGGTGCTGGAAAAGGATCATCTGCATTGATAGGCCTGATAATCGGGACAGGGATCGGCTCTGGGATTGTTGTTGATGGAAAAGTCATTTCAGGCTGTGAAGGCGGTGCTGGCGAGATAGGCCACATACTGCTGGACAATTCAGCAAAAAAGCTGATCATCGGAAAAAACGATTTCGAGGCATTCTGCTCTGGCCCGAACATCTCAAAGAGGTTCATGAAAGCAGGAGGCAGCAAAAAGGATTCCCATGCTGCAAGCATAGCAAGATCAAAGGACAGGACAGCAAAAAAGACAATGGCAGATGAATATAGATACCTTGGAATCATGTTAGGCAACCTTGTCAACACATTGAATCCAGACAGGATAGTGCTTGGCGGTGGAGTATCCAAGGCCCTTTATCCGAAAAAGCTGAAGCAAGAGATAGCCAAATTCTCTATCCCATTCTCTGCAAAAAGAGTCTCTATTGTCAAGAGCAGGCTCAGCGAAGACGCAGCAATACTAGGCGCTGCAGCCCTTACATTCAACCAGTAAAACCCTTCTAACCCTATAATTCAGCCATCTCAACAGCCAGAATCAAGCCTTCCCAAGCCCTTTGTTACCACTTCTAAGGGACTACAAAACGAAAGATTTATATATGAGTTCAACTACTATTGTATATAGTTGGTTGGGGTGGTTAAGAGATGGATTCGCCTAATACGTCTAAGATTGATAGAATAAACAATGACATTTCTAAGCTAGAACAGCTTGCAGATAAAGGCAAGTTCGACTGCAACCGATATGTACGCACAAATTCGCAATGCACAGAACTTGAAGGAAAAAAGACACGAGATATGTACAAAAAAATGCTCAGTCTTCTTGTAGCGCTTTCAAATTCTGTTAAGCTAGGAAACCACATGGCTGCTGAAGGAATAAGGATTGTCTATAACGCAGAATGTGGCGGCAATTTCAAAATCAATGCTGATAGGGCATTCGCAACACTTGAAGAAGGCGCATTCAGGACAAAGTGGAGCG
>JAHWIS010000055.1 GCA_019322385.1 Candidatus Woesearchaeota archaeon | reverse complement strand
GGTTCCTGATCATCGCAGATCTCGTTGCTGTTGCTGTCTAGGCAGCAGGTCTTGTCTATCTCAACCATGGGCTCTTCGCAGTCATCACCGCAGCCATATATAAGCAGGAGTGCTAGTGATAATGCAAGAAATAGTGCTAGGTGGACCTCTTTTGGCTTCATAAGATTATGAATGCTAAAGTGTTTTATAAATATAACGAAGTTTATGGAGAATTTTCATATTTTTTGGTGTAAATCGGAAAGCTTCTCTGCTGATCGTATTCTCTTTGGATCAGGCGGAAATGCTGCAATTTCTTGGCTTGAATCTTTATTAATCCTGGAATCAATATTGGATGTGTGAAAGAGAAAACACTGCTCAGGATAGCGCTTGCTGCGAGTGCTGTTGGTATTGTTGTGCTGTTCCTGCTTTCGCAGCAGATATCTGTAGATGAGGCTATGGTAAGCAGACTGGATGAGATGGTGGATGAGTCTGTTGTGGTGACTGGCTCTGTGATAGGGGTGAATTCCCTTGATTCTGTGACATTTGTCATGCTGCAGAAGGATGAGATAGTCACAATTGTTCTGTTCGGGAAGACTCCTCTTGTTGAGGTAGGTGATCTAGTGCAGGTCAGGGGCAAGGTTGTTGAGGAAGAGGGAGAGGTTGAGATAATAGGAGAAGAGATGAGGGTTGTTTAGCCTGGTTATTGCTGAATCTGAAAGAATCGCCTGAATAAGCGTAATAAGCGCAACATTTATAAACGAAAGACGCGTGGATGCTTTAAATAAGGTTAATAATTATAGTTTAATGCATTAAACGAGGTGATTTGATGAAGTTAAAATATTTAGCAGTTGTAGTGGCAATAACCCTTCTGTTTCTGTCAGGTTGCGCTTGTGAAAGAGAGGAACCTGCACCTGCTCCTGCACCTGCGCCAGCTCCTGCACCAGAGCCGGCACCTGTAGTGGAACCTGAAGTAGTTCCTGAAGGACCGGTGGAGACAGTGCTTGAGGAAGGCGGAGATGTGACAGAGGAGATAACAGAAGAGAAAGAAGCCACAGGACTGGCAGTCGACCTTAGTTCAGAAGGCGGCGCATTCCCTCAGGCATCATGTGAGCTTAGGGAATTGGACGGAGAGCAGAGAAGAGTCATCACAGTGAAGATAGTGAACACTGGTGAAGACGAGTGGGTCATCTACGGCAAGGAAAACCCTAAAGGACTTGTAAAAGTCGGAAACAGGGGAGTCGTGGACATTGAAGCAGGCTGTGAGAGCACAGTATTGCAGCCAGGAGAGTCAACACTCTGCACAGAAGTCACTGTCGGCGCAGCAATAGAAGGAGACAACAGGGTGACTGTCAACACACCAGGCGAGCAATTCGCAAGGGTTGTTGTCTGTCCATAAGTTTAGTTATTTTTTTATTTTTTTTCTTTTTCTTTATGTTCTTATATCTTAGACTTTGTTTTCAATAACTAAAAAAATTTATATACTTTAACTTTTGGCGTCTTACAAATGGTTGTATTTAGAAAAAATATATTATTGCCGTTTTTTGTTATTGTTTTCATAATACTTGCAGCCATCTTTGAGCCAATAGTCGGACTGTTGGTAATACCCCTTTATTTTGGTATTTTCATATTCTTTTATTTCAAAAGACCTAAATTCATATCCAGCTCAAAATACTGGAAAAAGATCTTCAAGCAGAAGAAATATATCCAAAACGTGCTGATAACATTTGCTCTGCTGCTTCTGGCATATTTTATCAATTATAAAATAGGGCTTTATGTCGAGAGCACCCAAGGGCCTGCCCTTGGTGATATAGTCCTTGATAACCTTCCGCCTATTGATATAAGTTTTATCTTGCTTTATGTATCGAGGATTGTCATGAATGGCGTTCCTATATTCATCATGTTCATGAGGCCTACAAAGGCGACATTCTCTTTTAAAGCGCTTGCTTTTCTTATGATTCTCAGGAGCATATCGCTGACACTGACTGAGCTGGGGTTGCCTGAAGGACGCATACCTGATGAGATGATGCTGGGCAATGTTGAGATAATAAACTTCACCAAGGACTTATTCTTCTCAGGGCATGTGGCTTATCCTTTCTTAGGGTTTCTTCTGCTAAGGAAAGACAAGATAGTGTCATATCTGCTGTTGGCAAGCAGCATATTCATGTCTTTTGCTGTGCTTGCTATGCACCTGCATTATACAATTGATGTTGTAGCTGCATTCTTCTTTACTTATGGTCTGTACAAGATGACTGCATATGTCTTCAAGAAAGACTACGCGCTGCACACATATAGCGCAAATCTTAAATAGTAAAACATCGTTAGCACATGAATAACTTATTTTTACAAAGCGAGGTGATTACATGAGGTTCAAGACAAAAGTGATGGCTGCTGCTGTGGCTGTGATAAGCTTGTTGGTTGTTTTGCTGACTGCATGTGCTAGTGCAAAGGGATAAAATCAAGCATTTAGTCTATTTGTTTTTTTCTTTTTTCATTCGATGCAATATGTATTTTTCTATAGGTTAAGTTTAAATAATAACTAGATTTATTTCATGGCATGCCGTTTGTCCACAACATAGACCCGACATTAATTCAGATAGGGCCTATAACAATACAGTATTATGGAGTCATATACCTTCTTGGGTTTTTTGTCACTGTTTTCTATCTGTACTATATGACAAGAAAGAAAAGGCTTAATCTCACAGGAGAAGACCTTGTTGAACTCCTGTTCTACAGCATTATCGCAATACCCCTGGGAGCTAGACTGTTCCACTGTTTTTTGTGGGAGCCAGGATATTACCTGCAGAATCCGCTGGAGATACTCTTTTTCTGGCAGGGAGGCTTGTCGTTCCATGGCGGCTTGGCGGGGATGATAGCAGCAGCCTGCTTTTTCCAGAGCAGGAAACATATCAGGAACAAGATAACACGTATGGAGCTGGCAGATCACCTTGCAATACCTATCGCGTTTGCGCTTGCACTGGGCAGAATAGGTAATTTCATAAACGGTGAGCTGCCAGGCAGAGTGACTGGTGTCAGCTGGTGCTGGCATTTTCCGGGTCATGAAGGTTGCAGGCACCCGCAGCAATTATATGCTGCTTTCAAGAGGTTTGTTATAGTTGGCTTGCTTGTTTTTCAGGACAGGAAGAAACATAAGGATGGTTTTCTACTCTGGAATTTTGTGATGCTTTTTGGGATCGGACGTGTGCTGATCGACTTCTTTAGGGACGATCCAACATTCCTTGGCCTTACAATGGGGCAGTATCTCAGCCTTGTAATGTTCATTGTCGGTGCAGTTGTGCTTCTGAAGTATTACAGGAGGGATCTCAAGAGGTTTTTTAAGTCTTAGAAATATCTAATCATTATCTGCTATTATTTCTTCACAAACCTTACCAGCAGTGTGGGAAGAAGGAATATTGTTGTCAGGAATGTCAAGGCAATAGAGATCGCTGTCAGTATGCCGAATGACTTTGCCATGGGAAGGAAAGAGAAGCTGATTATCACAAAGCCGACAATAGTAGACACTGCGGCAAGCCAAAGGCCATCTCCTGTCTGCATGAGCGCAATCCTTGCAGCTTCTTTAGCTGTCCTGTTCTTGAGCTCTTCCTTGTAGCGCGCTGCAAGATATATGCCATAATCAATGCCAAGGCCGATGATAAGAGATATAACCATTGCATTGAGAACTGTCAATGGCATCTTCAGCAATGGCATGAGCCCTAGAGAAAAGATAGAACAGATGAATATAGGTATAGAGACAATGATACTCATGAAGAATCTCCTGTATATCAGCAACAGGATGAGGAATGTGAAGATGAACATCAAGATTGATGAGAATATCTGCAGTTTCCTGATTTGCCACTCGCCTAGCGCAGTTGCGAAAAAGTCGCCTGTGACTTCTGTGTTGATTCCTTTGATATCATACAATCCGCTCTGCTCTATATCATCTAATAGATCTCTATATGATATTATAGTCTGCTCTACGCTTGTGTGTTTTATCCAGACCAGAACCAGCATGGAGTGATAACCGCTTGCGTTCTTGTGTAGGAGCAATCCTGCCTTGTCTGCAACAGTCTCTTTGGTTACAGGATCAGCTGTTGCATTGCTTTCATAGAGCTCATCAAATGTCTTCTCAAGGTCTGAAGTGTCTGCGACGTTAAGCTGTCTTAAGAGAGTATTGACACCCTCAAACTTGACTTTATTGTTGATCTGCTCCAAAAGCTCATTGTCCTGGATATTCTGTTCCAACATATCGAGCGCATACATTATCTCAGGCTGCGTGATGTTGCCCTCGATCATGATGAACTGAGCTATATACTCAGGAGAGTATTCTTTGCAGACCTCGAGCGCTTCTTTTGTAGCAGTCCCTTCAGGTACGAACATGCTTACTGACGAGTCTGTTTCGATGTTTCCTGCATTGTAGACTGAAAGCAAGAGCGCGGCTATCAGGAGAATGATTATTATCTTTGAGTGTCTTATCCCTATATTGAACACCCAATCCATTGCTTTCCTGATTCTCCTCCCGCTGCTCACATGGGGAGGGTGTTTCCTGGCAGCCATGAGCGCAGGCCATAGGATGCAGACAAGAATGAATGAATATGTCACTCCGATGATTACGACAACAGCAAAAGAGAACAGCGCAGGAGGTGATGGCAGTATTATCTGCGCAAGGAATGCCGCTGCTGTAGTTATGAATGTGAGGAACAGTGCAAGGAGCATCGATGACATAGTACTATTCAATGCAGTTCTAAGCCTGTCTTTCTTCTTCTGCTCAAGGAACCTTTTAGTTATGTGAAGCGGAGCGTCAAGAGCTATACCTACAAGAAGAGCGATGATGAATGTGTGCAATGAAGTGACCTTCATGTCCAGGAGTACAGCAGTGCCGAATGTCCAGATCACAGTGATGGTCATTATTGCAAGAGGTATGAACACAAAATAAAGCCTGCGGAAACTGGCAAATATTATTGCTGACATAAAGACAACAGTCAGCACAGCAATCAAGATCGTGTTGCCTGCAAGTTTCTGGTCAACATCATGCGTTAAAAGGATATATGAGTAGTGCAGTGGCCTGATATGTTCAAACTCTATATCATCGACGCTTTCCCTTATGATCGGCGCAATCCTCTCTCGCTCTGCCTCGCCTGCGCTCCTGTTTTTCTGTGACAGATATATCTTGGATATATCTGCATGAGGCAGCTCCAGTGTTTCAGGAAGAAACAAGTCAGAAAAAGGTATCATACGTGAAAATACATTCAAAAAGTGAGTGTCATCCAGGGTACGGGTATCATAATCCTTGACCAGCAGTTCCTGCGCCGCTTTCTTGAAATTTTCTGGAGACTGTTCGAACAAATCATATATTACTTTGCTCAACTCGTCTTCGCTCTTGATGTCAGCAATGGATTTGTTATACTTCGCCTGGAGTTCCTTTTCAATGATCTCAACAGCGCTTGATGTATCTACATCAAAGTTTCTCTGCAGGAAATGCACCAGTTCCAGCTGCTCTTTCAGCGCATCCAGCGAAAGCATTGACTCGTTGTCCTTTCCAACTATTGTTATACCGTAGAATGGAATATCGAGCAGGACCTCAAGCCTCTCTAATGGCTCTACAACAGATTCTGTTGCAAAGAGCCTCAAGGCAGAGTCAAACTCTACATCACTTGCAGGTATCAAGAACAAGGCTGTTATGAGCAGGATTACTGCGATGATAACTTTTGGCCTCTTTTGGATGAAGTCAATGAAACTGGTTCTCATGTTTTTTCGGTTTTGATGAGCCTATAAAAACCTTTTTGTATTGGTGTTCATTAGTGACAAATCGATTTTTTTTCCCTTGAAAATGATGGAATCAGCGACGATATTGGTCACCACTGGTGACGAATAAATTTAAATATTGTAAATCCTCACATATTGAAAACCTGACGGGTATGTTTAAAAGAGGCTTGTTTGCATGGTGATAACTTATTCACACAAGGTTACTACTAATCACTCTTTCTTGATAAACCTATCCAAAAATACCAAAAGGAGGAATGTAAAATGAAAAAATTCAATTTGTTTCTAGTTTTAGCTCTCTTTGGAGCGCTGTTGAGCGCCCAAGCATGGGCTGTAAGTTGTGGTGATACCATAACATCAGATACAACTCTTGAAGCTGATCTGACATGTACTGGGTCACCAGCGCTGACTGTCGCTGCTGGCGTAAAGCTTGACTGCGATGGTTACACGATTGACGGAGGGGATACATCTGATGATGATGTCACTACCGCTATTGTCGTAAGTACAAGCGGCGCAGAAGTCAGAGACTGCAGGGTGGAAAATTATGACACTGGCGTTGCAGTCACTGGCAGTAACAATGAGATCAAAGGGAACAAGCTTTTCACAAACTATCGCGGAATCTCAGTTGATGGCAATTCCAATGAGATCAGTGATAATCTTGTCTCTTATGGTGCTGACGAAGGCATCATCCTTTCCGGCAATTATAACACGCTTGATGACAATCTTCTGAAGGGTATCCTCCGAGGAATAGAAAGCACTGGTACAGGCAACAAGATCATCAATAACGTAGGATCCTTCCATACTTTAGTTGAAGATTCAGATGATACACTCATCAAAAGCAATCTTAAGGCTGGATCTTATTGGTTTATAAACATCTCTAACTCACCAAATTCAGAAGTTGTCACCAATACACCAATTGTAAATATTATGGATACAGCTTCATGTTCAGGGCTCTATGCTGTTGATAATGCAGACTGGTATTACCTAAATACCTGTGACCAAATTGAGTCCTTGGATCTGGATGGTATCCCTGATGAAGAGGATAACTGTCTCGAGTTTCCTAACCCTGATCAAAGCGATGTAGATGGTGATTGTCTAACTGGTGACCCAAATGAATGTGGAGATGCCTGTGATCCAGATACTTGGGATGATAACTGCCAGGAATCTGGCGCTCTTGCCTATTGTGGAGTCCCTGGTGAAATTGTCCTTGGTATGGTCAGAGGTCCATTTTTGTTCTCATCTTTTCCAGTGGGATTTAATTTTTTAGAAGGTGATGTGGACGTTATAGCGGGAACTTCGGAAAACATGATGCTTGGATCATTCGTAGACGACGCTCACTTCAGCCACATGGAAGATATTGATATTGGGACTAATGGCATTTATTTTGAAAATGCCTTGCCTGATTTAGACATAGCTACTGGAATGGTTTCCATGAATGGCCCAGGGATTTTCTATGCTATTGATGACGGTTTCAGTGGTATAGGTGCAGAGGATGTTACGCTTACAGTCAATATCGGCGAGGCGTATGATCTACACAACCCTCAGCCTTACCTCATCCCTCACATCGATGGCGAACCTATAGAAGGATATGAAGGAGGTTATGAAAGTTTTATAATAGACTTCCATTCTGGCGAGCTGAATCCAGATGTTGATGTTGATGAGGTGCTTTTGAGCAGCGTAACAAGAGGTATTGAATACAGGCATAACGAGACCGGCAAGGTCATCTACAGGATCCCTGCAACCTGGATCATCAGTGACAAGACAGCAGATATACTTCAATATGCTGACCCAAGCACTATAGACGACGGCAACAGCAAGTGCGGAGATCTGGCTGCTATATTCAGCCTAGGCCCAGGATTTGCAGAGGATTTCTGCGGCACTGATGAGACACAAGGAGGAGCCAATTCCCATTGGACCTTTGCCAAGTTAAACGTCACTTTCTATTGTGATGGGGAGACTGGGAAATGTGACTTGCGGAACATACAGATTATCGTCCCTAAAGCCTTTTTTGATGCAGTAGCAGCAGAAGGTGAAGTAGTTGAATGGCCAATCGGTGTAGCTGGAGCTTATACAGTAGGTTACAGGGATATGATAGGATTGACTGACGCTGCTATCAAGGACTTGACATCAGGAAGCCCAAGTGCTGAGTACGAAACATTGCTGGCTAATTATAGCTCTAAAGGTTATGCATATCCTATGGTAGACAAGGATACTGCTGCAGATGGAGCTGAGCCATACTCATGGACAGGAACTATGCATCTGGCTTCTCCATTGCGTGTAGGTGGTGCTGCATTCATAGGAAATAATCTGAATCTGGTCCTGCATCCAAAGCCTTTGGACTTTTACTTTAATGCGATAGATACAACATCATCAGGCGCTGCTGGCATTGCTGTTGCTGGCGGTATCTTGCATCTGCAGGACACTACAATAACCAATCCAGAATACACTAGCAACTCTGAGAAGATTGCTTTGGGTATTGTTGCAGGAGGTTCAGCAGTCGTGATGCAGAATGTGGATGTAGATGGCATGGGCAGCATCGGTTCAGTGGCCTCAAGCCTCTATATGGATGGTGTTGAATTTAACAGTGTTGCAGGCGGTGCCAATTATGAGTATCTGGACACCAGGGCTGTATTCGCTTCAGTATGTATGGATAACAGCTATGAGCTGAGAGGTGCGACCAGCGGAGACACTGCTGAGATACCGATGGGAACAGGACCATGGGATTGTGGTGTGACAATGAACAATGTTGATTGGCATTGTGATGGTGCCATATCATGTGCAGCAATAGTTGGTGATGGACACCTGACAAGCGTAAGCTTGGCTGGAGACTTGCTGGCAAGCCATCTAGGCATTGCATCATACCTTACCCCATCAGATACAGTTGCATGGACTGGTGGAGGCCTGGATTCAGCGAACTCAGGAATTGCTGCCTTTGGTCTAGGAACAGATCCTTTGGAGCCATTAGTAGTCAATATCAATGGACTTGCAATAGATAATGTAGATGCAGGATTTGTACTTGCTGGTAATGAAGAAGTTACCATTGATGGAGTGACTGCAACTGGCAAAAATACCATCACAACCTTTGGAGGCGCGCTGAGCATGCTTGATGTAGGAAGGGGAGTACAAGCAACAACACTGCTATCCTTCATACATGATCTAGAAGCTGGAATGGATGGTGTGAATACAATAGGTGTGATGAAGAAACTCCATATACTAAACAGCAATTTCAATGACTTCGGAACTGTTGATCCTGCAGTGCTTGCAACTGCTGAGGATTGGCAGGATTGCCTGACCATTGACTGTGTATACCTTGCAGATGGTGATACACAATGCAGGACAGATGACCTGACCATAAGCAATGTGAATTGTGGTGTGGGAGAGAGAATCCATCTGACAAGGGACCTGTGTGACACAGACTCAAATGTGCATATATCTGGTGTAAACGTTGACGTGGTCACTGACAGGACTGACTGCCTGGTTGCAGTCGCCTGGATTGATGCAAAGGTGACAAGCAATTTAGTACAGCAAGGTGGCGCTACAGGACAGCAGGCATTGGCAGGGGCAACAGTAAAGGCCTTTGACAAGACTGGATGTGCTGCATATTATCTGCCAGATGCATATGACGTCAATGCCAACTGTGC
>JAHWIS010000054.1 GCA_019322385.1 Candidatus Woesearchaeota archaeon | reverse complement strand
CCGGTATATTCTTTGTGGGCTTGATGCCGTTGTGGGTGTAGATCATCTTTATCGCTTTCTCACCCACTTCCCTGTTTATTATCGACTTGAAGCCTTTCTTCAGTGTCGGTTTATGGACATAGTATTCGTCAGGGTTCACAGCGCCCTGAACAACATTCTCTCCGAGCCCATAAGCAGCTGTAACAAACACTACGTCCTGGAATCCTGATTCTGTATCTATTGAGAACATCACGCCTGCGCATGCCTTGTCTGACCTTACCATCCTCTGCACGCCGATAGACAATGCGACCTTAAAGTGGTCGAATCCTTTATCTACACGATAAGATATCGCCCTGTTTGTGAAAAGCGATGCAAAGCATCTGCGGCACGCATCAAGAAGCATCTCTGGTCCTCGTATGTTGAGGAATGTCTCTTGCTGTCCTGCAAAGCTTGCGTCTGGCAAGTCTTCTGCTGTTGCGCTGCTCCTTACTGCAACATCGGCATTCTCTCCATACTGCTTGCAGAGGTTGTCATATGCATTGATTATATTTTCCTTGAGTTCCTGAGGGAAATCAGCATTAAGGAACAGATGCCGCACCTTCTCACCCCTGATAGCAAGGTTCTTCATATCTGATGTATCAAGGTCTTTCAGCACTTCTCGTATTTTGTCTTTTATTCCTGACTTTTCAACAAGATAGTCATAAGCATAGGCTGTCACTGCAAAGCCGTTAGGCACCTTGACACCTTTTTCTGTGAGGTTCTTGTACATCTCTCCAAGCGATGCATTCTTCCCGCCAGTATACGGCACGTCCTCTATCCCTAATTGATCAAACCATAGAATGAACTCTTTAGACTTATCCATAAGATCAACCTCTTTTTTCCCTTAAGCGATAATTATGAAAATGAATTTTTACTATAGTTTAAATACCCATAGATTGTCTTATTTATAAATGTTGCCTTCAAAACTGCTGGTTCGCGCAGTTCATTAGACATATGGAAATCCAATCAAAAACTATTTAAATGACACGTTCTCCTTTAGATATATGAAAAAGGGCTATTTGTTAGTGCTGTTGACTGCATTGGTGAGCGGGATATCAATATTTCTCAACAAGTTCGGCGTCAATGGAATCAATCCATATATATTCACCTGGTCCAAGAACATCTTGGTCGCTCTGTTCTTGCTCTGCACTCTGATTTTATTTAAAGAGTTCAAGGATTTCAAGGAACTGACAGCCAAACAATGGGGGAAATTGGTCGCAATCGGTTTTTTTGGCGGATCAGTACCTTTCCTTTTGTTCTTCAAGGGATTATCGATGGCCCCTAGCGCCACAGCGTCCTTGTTGCATAAGTCAATGTTCATCTTTGTTGCGTTCGCAGCAGTATTCTTCCTGAAAGAGAAGCTGAACAAGGGATTCTTGATAGCAGCAATCCTTCTGTTCTTGGGAAATCTTCTTTTGCTCGGCAGGACTGGTTTTGGTTTTGGCATCCCTGAGCTACTGATAATGTCTGCTGTGATATTATGGTCTGCTGAGACAATCATCTCAAAACATGTTCTGCAAGAGCTGTCATCAAGGATTGTCGCTTTTGGCAGGATGTTCTTTGGTGTCTTGTTCATCCTTGTTTTCCTTGCAACAACAGGAAACATGACGCATCTTGCTGCCTTGACTGTTCCACAGATTGGATGGATAGTATTCACAGCAGTGTTGCTGTTCTTGTACGTCACTTCCTGGTATGCTGGCTTGAAGCTGATACCAGCATCAAGGGCTGTTTGTGTGTTGCTGCTCGGAAGCGCTGTGACCACAATCTTGTCTTTCATCTATGCAGGATCTGTCACTGTCGCAGGGCTTGCAGGAGTTGCCCTTATCCTGTCAGGAGTTCTCATAATAATTGGCTATTCTTACTTGGCATCCAAAATAAGGATTCTTCTGCCGTCAAAGAACTAGACTTTCTCTACTGCATATCCATAATGTATCATAGCAGTGTCGCCGACCTTTGCATCCTTGTATAGAGGAGCCACGATCCTGACATCACCTTCGCCGAGGTCTACCCTAAAAAAACCTTTGAACTCTTTCACGAGCTTTCCTGGCTTGACAACGCAGAGCCTCTTCACTGTCTGCGGCAGGTCTTTGCTGAGCATAGCCTCATGGCCTTCGCAGAAATACTTCTTTATCGTTTTGATGTTCCAGAAATCCGAATCAATTCGTTTCATACCTTCAATCGCTTTGTGGAATACCTTCTCAAGATAGTCCCGCGGCATCGGAGTGTCATTGTCAACAGCTTCCTTCATCTGTTCGTATTCTTCTTCACTGATGCTCTTCCTGAAATCAACCAAGACCCTTGCGCAAGGGAATGCATATCTTAAGAAATAGACTTCAGGCAACATTCTGCCACGCTTCCAGGCTCTTGAGAGCCTCTTCCTCAGGTATCTTCTGGACAATGATCTGCGCAGAGACAAAGACATAGTCACCGACCTTGTAATCTCCCTCGATTATCCTCGCTTGCCTTGACTGGCCAGGATACTCTACTGTCGCTGTGTCCCCTTTGATATGTATGATCTTCCCAGGCATTGCCAAGCACATTTGACCGTCTCCAAAAAGAATAAAGAATATAAACAAGCCTTATCTATAAAAACCTTATGCTCTATATTTTATGCTTTGGAAATCCGTACCTCAAAGAGGACAACCTTGCGATCCAGGTTGCTGATTTGATCATCGCAGACAGGATCCCAGGACTAGAGATAATAAAGTGCATCTCTCCTGACGAGATTCTTGGCTATCTTGATAAGAATTTTATCATACTCGACGTAGTCAAGGATGCTAAAGAAGTCATGCTCATCGATGACATCGACAAGTTGAAGTCTGGGAGCATCGTCTCTCTGCACGACTTTGATCTTGGCTTCTTCCTAAAGCTGATGAAAGAGACAGGTAAGATAGAAAAAGTCAAGATAATAGGCATCCCCCAGCAAGGAGACATCAATGATATCAAGAAAAAGATCATCACTCTTCTTCCCATTCAAGGTCAAGGAAGTGCGTAGAGCAGGATATGCAAGGATCATAGGCCCTTATCGTCTTCTCTATCTCGTGTTTTACCTCATCAGGGCTCCTGCCGAGCATTGACGGGAGATAGGTCTTGATCGCATCTTCGACGTGCCTAAGATTCTGTGTTGTCGGCGTTGTTATGTCTGCGAATGTACAGTATCCTTTCTCATCAAATTTGTAATGGTGGAAAAGTATGCCTCGCGGAGCTTCGCACGCTGCAATCCCTTCGCATGCACAGGGCTTGACAGAGATCTCGACAGGCGCTTCTTGCTTCAGTTCCAGGTTAGAGAGCACAACAATGCATCGATTGATACCTTCCAGGATCTCGATCGCCTGCGCAGGTATGTTCATGAAAGGGTTGTTCTTGTTTTCGCAGACCACGCGCGCATACTGCTTTGCCTCGCTTGACAGCATCTCAAAATTATTGCATATCCTGGCAAGCGCTCCGACAAAATAGCTCTTGCCTTCCTGTGTCGCGAATTCTGCTGTTGATCCTTCTGTCAGGTACTCCTTAAAATGCTGTTTGTAATCATTTATTGGAAAGCATGTCCCTTTCTCGCACCGCAACAGTGTATCAGAATCAAAATAAGTCCCGCCAGTAAGTGCAAAATGAGGGGTGTCCATCTCAAATTCTGGATAGGAAATCTCCATGAACATCTTGACTGTCTCGACAGCATCCTGTTTGCAGCGTTTGAGCTCTTCCAGAAGCTCAGCGACATTATTTTTTTCAGGCGTCCTGGAAAACCCGCCAACAACGCACGCGATAGGATGGACATCCCTTCCTGCAAGCGTGAAGACGATCTTATTGCCCGTTCTCTTCAACCGCAGCGCCCTTTCGATGACTGCTTTGTGTTTCTTGACTAGCCCTATGGCGCTTTCGACCCCTGCATAGTCGGGCAAGGTCAGGAAAAAGAGGTGCAGCGCATGGCTCTGGATTATCCCTCCGATATTCAGGACCTCTCGCAGCAATTTTGTCTGCTCTGACACCTTGATCCCAAAAGCGTTTTCTATTGCCTCTATCGATGTGACTGTATGGACAACAGAGCATATGCCACATATCCTTGATGCTATGTGGCTGATGTCATTGAACTTGTTGCCTTTCAATATCCCTTCAAAGAATCTCGCTCCTTCGAGTACCTTGAGCTCGACGTTCTTCACCTCTCCCTGAGACACGCTCACGTACAGCTTTGCGTGACCTTCTATTTTCGCTATGTGCTCGAGATCAAATCGTCTTGTCATCTTTCTCCACTTTCTTCTCCAGCTGTTGCTCGCCAAACCTGGTCAGTTTGCTCATTATCTCTTTCTCGTCGACTCCCCAGCTCTTGAACAGTGCAATCTCTGCAGGGAAGTTCGCTGTCTTCAACGGCCCTCTGCACATGATGCAGGGTATGCCCTGCTGGAGGCATATCGCATCGCAGCCACCATGCGTGACAGCACCAAGGCACATTGTCTTTTCCTGGAGAAAGCAGTTCTTGCCGCGCCTTGGGCATTGGCCGCATACTGGCCCCTCAAATTCCTTGATGATTTTTCCTTCAAGGTAGCCATTGATGAATTCCATGAATTCTGTCTTCAATATTGGGCAGCCGTACATGTAATAGTCGACCTTGACAAAATTACTGATAGGCTGTGCCTCGATCGAGTCCGACAGCATCTGCTGATTGTAGATGTATTTGCCCAGATCCTTGTTCTCTATAAAGTTCCGCATTGCAGGTATGCCACCATGGCATGCGCAGGCGCCCAGCGCCACAAGGAACTTGGATTTTGCACGTATCTTATTGAGTATCTTGATTTCTCTTTTGGATGTGATTGCGCCTTCTACGAATGCAATATCAAAATTTGCTTCCTTGTTCTTCTCTTTTATTAGGTTGAAATACCCTATGTCAAGCTTTTCCATCAATTGAGACAGTTCATCAAGAAACAGCACTGTGAATCCGCAGCCTTCACAGCAAGTAAATGTAAAAAAGCCAATTACAGGTTTTTTATTTGTCATTTTCACCGTTCTTTTTTTCAAAAAAGATTAAACAAAAAATTATAAAAAACATTCATCGTTTGGTTTATAATTTTTTTGATTTTATTTCTTGTTTGCCAAAAGAGCAAAACCCAAGAAAACACGCAGTAGAGTCTGCTCAGATTCCAAAACAAAAAATCAGAAAAACAGGGTTTCCTACTAAGTGGTGAAAAATAATCTTTATTAAAGGCTCTATCTGCTGTGACGTCATAGTTAGTAATACATACAGCAACTACAAAAAAGAGGCACACTGATTTTGTCAGTAGTGACACCAAGATGAAAGTTTTGATGTTCGGTTGGGAGTTCCCCCCCTTCAAAAGTGGTGGTCTAGGCACTGCCTGCTATGACCTAACCAAAGGTCTCTCAAATCAAGGCATTGATGTAACTTTTGTTATGCCTGTTGCACCTGAAGGGGCAGATGCTGAATTCGTTAACCTCGTCGGGGCCAATAATTTCGCGAAAAACCTGAAATTACGGAAAATTGGCTCTATTCTTTCACCATACCAATCGTTTAGCTCATATGCGGAAGCGCTGAAACACTTAAGCTCAACAGCAAGAACAGGGGCTGGTTCTAGTGATGTCTATGGGTATAATCTTTACCAAGAGGTATACCGTTATTCTGTTGCTGCAGGAGAGATAGCAGAAGAGGATGATTTCGATGTGATCCACGTCCACGACTGGATGACATACCAGGCAGGCATGACTGCAAAAGAGATTTCTGGCAAGCCTTTGGTCGCCCACATCCATGCGACTGAGTTTGACAGGACTGGAGGCAATCCGAACCAGATAATAAGCAATATGGAGCAAAAAGGGCTCCAAGAAGCAGATATAGTCATAGCTAACTCTAATTTTACGAAAAACAACGTAATCAAGCATTATAACATAAATCCCGATAAGATTGAGGTAGTACACTGGGGGATTGACCCTGAAAACCCATACTATGGACTCAACCAGAAATCCCCGTTTAATGATGAAAAGATCGTGCTCTTCCTTGGCAGGATAACCATCCAGAAAGGGCCGGACT
>JAHWIS010000053.1 GCA_019322385.1 Candidatus Woesearchaeota archaeon | reverse complement strand
CCTTGCCTTCCTCTTCACAGGTTTCTTGACCTCTTCCTTCATCTTTGGCTTTGCAGAAGGTATGACCTCCTCCCATACAGCCTCTTCCTCTTCAGGCTCTTTCCTGAACACAGAGCGTATGATAAAGACCAGCACTATCAGGCCGATGATGATAAGCAGTATCGTCGAGAGGCCTGTCCCTTTCTCCTGCTGCGGTGCAGATGATGCGAACATATCTGCAAGACCGAAGACAGCCTGCTGATCATCCTTCGATCCCACAAACACGTAAAGGTCATCCCTGTTCAGCCAGAAATACCCTCCAGACTTCTCAGCGGCAAAATAATTAGCATCAAACCCGTCTATCTCGGCAGGGCCTACCTCGAGGAGCTTGAACAGGTCCCCGGACAGTGCAGCGCCAAGAGCATCTGCTGCAGAGTCATGGTCACCATAGCTGAAGCGCCATGCGACCACAGGAGAGCCTTCAAACTCGTAAGAGTATTTCACGACCTTCTGGAGGTCATCGGACACAGAATCCTTGAACTTGGAAGGCGAGACGACATCTTCCTTCATGAGCTTGAATTCGTCTGTAGGCGCAGGGACAAAATCCTCTACATCCACCTCGACGACACCCGGCTCAGCGACAGGAAGAGAAGCGACACCGAAGTCTCCATGTCCTGCAGAATATGATTTATCATAGATAAACTCCTGCACCACGACAGGCTCAGAGCTCTTGACATTGATGCCGAACAGCTTTCCCTCGACAGCCTTGCCTGCAATGTCTACAGTGCTCCTCATCATGGATGGAGCATTGAAAGGAAGGACAGTCACGGATCCATCAGAGTAGAAGAAATTTATCTCAAGCTCAGCCTCCTTGTCAGATGGGTTGAACACTGCAAGCGACGTCTTTACCTTCTCGTCGACAAGTCCAGAGCTGAAATATGCAGTGGTGACAGGCTTAGCAGAGCCGACACCGCCGTGCCCTGCAGAATAGGAATCATCATAATGTGTCAGTTCAGCGACAACACCTACATCAGACTCGACGACAGTGCTGAACCATTCCAGCTTCTCTGCATAGTTGTTGAGCAGAATCATCTTTTTTGACCCGGGATCGACTGTCTCGTCAAAGGACCTTGTGCTGCCGTCAGAATAGTACAGCGTGACTGTCATGTGCGACACGCCTAGTGAAGGATTGAGGATGTTAAGGAACTGCGTAGCATCGATGCTTGTATAGCCTGCAGGGAAGTACCACCTCTTTGCTGTCGAGGTCGAGCCTATGCCGCCTGTACCTGCGCTGAAATGCTTGTTGAAGTTCGCAGTCGACGCGATGACAGGGACTGCGCTGGACAGCTTTATGCCGAACCTCTTCTCAGGCATGGTGTTCTCCTTGAGGTCTATCCTCAGGCTCTTCAATGCAGGGAGGTGCTCGCTGAATGTCTTCTTCTCGCCATTGTCATAATACAGCGTCACATCCACCTCTGTCTCTTTCTCCGACGGGTTCAGGACGTGGATATATGTCTTGACCATGCCTGATGTGTAGCCCTCTGCAAAATACCACGTGCTGCTCGGTTCTGTCGCAGCAGGGGATCCGAAGCCGCCTGAATATGTGCTGTCATACTGCACGCTGCTTACAGCGACGGGCTCGTCAGAAGAGACGATGATGCCGAAATTGCCGGTGCCTGCCCTGCCAGTGAGGTCATAAGACGCTGCACTGTGGGGCTCTACCTTGAGTCCAGTGCGCGCAGAATCATTCTTCTCATAGTATAGCATGAGCTCTATCTCTGCGGGATCATCATTAGGGTTGAGGATATTGACAAAGGCTGTTGATTCTTCATTTACATAGGCGCCTGGAATGTAGTATTTGTAGCCTGCAGCTGAAACACAAGCAGCAAGCAGCACCAATGCGAGAAAAAACATGAATCCTTTCTTAAATATCAACAGTCGCACCTCACCAGCTTTTCTTCCCTCTTTTTCTAAGAAATGCGGATAAGCAGATATATATAAAATTAACTGAAACAACCATTTTTGAGTGGATACTCTTTTTAAGCACATTAAAAAATCGTTACTCATCTATAGGTGGTTACACGCAAAGACCAGAAATGGTCTTTGGTGTCCTAAAATTATTTATGCTTATAAATAATTTTATGACATTTTGTAAGGGACGTCAAAAACTATTTATACCAGGTAAAGAAATACAATCTGATGAACCTCAACCAGTTCCAGACCACCCTCGATGAGGTAAAGCAGAAAGTGCTTGCTGCTTCTCAGCAGAAATTCGACATAAAGAAGGTAGTGACTGATGGAAGCTACATGTATGACTATAACTACAGCAAGGCAAAGTATCTCGCAGACAGGATAAAGAGGAAGGCAGCAGAGCTGGTCACTCACATAGAGAAGATACACAAGTCAAACAAGAACCAGAGATTCGATGATCCTCTTGCAAAGGTGATGGTGCAGACCAAGCTTATACTTGAGCAGTACCTCGAGCCTGACAAGATACTGCCGATAATCGAGCAGATAGAGAGGGATATGAAAGATCTTGAGAAGACAGCAGAGCTGGAGAAGGAGATCAAGGACTTTGAGAAGGAGGCAGCAGCAACGCCATTACCTAAAGAGGTAAGGGGAGATGCCAAGATGAGCTTTGAGCTGCCAGAGCTGCCAGAAGAGATAGCAGAGAACATACAGGCAGATATCAATGAGCTGGAGAAATGCTTTTCAGCCGGGCTGTACCGGAGCAGCATCATACTCTGCGGCAGGGTGATCGAGACAGCGTTGCACAGGAAATACTTTGAGGTAACTGGTAATGATGCGCTGGAGAAAGAGCCAGGCATCGGCCTGGGAAAGCTCATCGCGCGGATGAGCGAAAAGAGCGTACGGCTGGACCCAGGGCTTCCGCAGCAGATACACTTCATCAACCAGGTAAGGATATTCTCTGTCCACACAAAACAGCAGGCATTCATGCCCTCAAAGAACCAGGCACAGGCCACAGTGCTGTATACGATGGATGTGCTTGCTAAGATGTTCTCTGGTTAATTACACTATTTTTAAGTAGTGAAAAGAGAAAGCTTTATAAGTGAAAACCATCTAATTCTGGTACATGAAGGGGGAAACACCTGTAGCAAGGTTCTTGTATAATGTCTATGGATACAGGAATGCAGCAGATTCCAGAGAAGAGACAGAGGAAGGCGCGAATCCTGAGGGCATATTCAAAGATACTGTAATAGGGACCTGTGTCGATCTTGGGGTAGATGATATAGGAAGTATGGGTAGCTGGCTGAAACAGCCCATAGTGCCAAGGATCAGGAGGCAAAAGCAGAGGGTCAGGACCAGTTTCGAGATGACAGGAGACCGGCTTGAACACCACATAGTGAGCCAGGCATACTTCAGGCAGGAAAGCCCGGAAGAGGTCAAGGATTTCATGGAGCAGAGGGTAGTGCCATTGTTCCCTGAGGCAAGGCTGACTGCAGAGAGCGAAGGAGAGGACAACTGGATATACAGGATAGAGACAGATGATTTCTGCATGTATGTGATCAACCATGAGATGACCAAGACGCGGGCGACAGTGGTCGACTTCAATGCGCCTAAAGAGCTTGTTGATAAGCTTATGCAGATAGCCCACGAATATTCTGAACTCAAGAAACCGCTGTCAAGGAGAAGGAAGTCAGGCGCAAAAGCAGATGATATCGACATAAAGTTTTGAGTACTTTGTTCTAGTTATTTATTGCCTATCTTGCCAAGTATGTGGCAGACCAGACGCCTGAGAGGAGATTCTGCAAGCCATGCGAGGAGCCTTGCCCTCCACGGAACTTTTCCCAGCATGAAAAGATTGATCAGCTCTTTGTCAGTCGGGATCCTGAACATGTTGTCAAGCAGATCCTTGGTGAAACCAAGATGCAGGAGCTTTGCAAAGACAAGGCTCGCATCAAGCTGGCTTCCGAAAGAGGATTTCCATGAATCCTCGTAAAGTTTGAGAGATGACTCAGAGAAATCATTGTTTTTCACTGCTTTTACAGCAGTCTTTCCTGCAAGCTGGCCAGCTTTTAGCGCAAAATAGATGCCTTCGCCAGTGCCTGCATACACATGGCCTGCTGCATTGCCGCAGACCAGCAGCCTGTCAGCATAAGTCTTTTTTATCGGACCGCTCGACGGGAAAACACCGCCGAAGCTTGAGACTTGCTTCATCTTTACACCATAATCTGAGAGTACTTTCTTGAGAAGCGACTTGATGTCTTTTTTTCGCGCAAAAGGATAGATGCCGATGCCGACATTCGCTGTCTGTTTATCTTTAGGGAAGACCCAGGCAATTGCTTTGTTCTTTTCGTCAAAAAAGAAATAAAGATTTTTTGTATCGAGATCATGGCCTTTGAAAATGCCTCCATAGCAGGGAATGCAGATAGGATTTTTTTTCACGAGCCTGAACTTCTTCTGGATCCTGTAGTCACAGCCATGCGCAAGGATGACAAGCCCTGCAGCGATTCTTGACTTGCTGGTCTCGATGACAAGATGATCATCCTCTTTCCTTATGTCTTTCAGCGCTGTGTTGAGCCTTATGTATCTCTTCACAGGCTTTGCAAGCCATCTTTCAAACCTTGACCTGTCAAGCATAAGGTATGTCACAGGGACAGACCTTTCTATGTTCTTGTTCTTCACGACAAGATGTTTTGCAGAATTCCTGATAAAATTGTGTTTAGTGCTCCTGAACAGCTCCAGGAAACCATCTTTTCGCATACCTTCGCCGCACTTCAATGGAATGCCTATCTCTTTCTTTGAATCTATGACAATGAAATCAATGCCTTTAGCGGCAAGCTCTTTTGCAGCCATCAGGCCTGCAGGGCCGGCGCCTATAATCACTACATCATGTTTTTTCATGAGAAAAAAGTTTTACTTCTTGTTTAAATAATTTCACTTTTTTTTCTTCTTCCTCTTCCTGCGAGGCCTGTATTTCATGGCATACCTGAGGTAGTCAGGGATTGTATAGACATATGCCACAACAAGTGCTGCAAAAAGCACATAATTTGCGTAAAAGTATCTTATAAGGAAAGACAGCAATGCGATATGGATGGCGATAGCAAACACTTTTGCAGATATCTTGTGAGGAGTGTAGAAGCGACCTGCTTTCCTGGAAATCGTGTGTATTATCCCTATCAAGGGGATTGCAGATATCATTATAAGGATAAAATTAACTAAGACTATCCAGCCGTTCATGAACAGATAGATCAGGAATGTGTAATAGACACCAAAATCTGCAACAGTATCAAAACACCTGCCGAAATAAGTCTCTTGTTTAAGCTTTCTTGCTGCAAAGCCGTCAAGGGCATCGCTGAGCATGAGGATTATGTAAAGGGCTGCAGCAGCGACCCAGAATTCCCTGTGGAACAGAATAAGCACGGCTGGAAGGAGCAATAGCCTCAGGAACGTGATGGCATTCGGTATGTTTATGATCTTTTCTTTCATTTCTTCTTCACTGCTTTCTTTCTCTTTTTTACTGGTTTTGCTTTCTTCTTTTTATGTTTTTTCCTTGGTCTTGCTTTAGGCTTTTCTGCCTGCTCTCTCATAGCAAGGTGCTTCTTTACAGTCTCCTCGACACGTTGCTTGTGCTTACGCTCGCCGAATATCGAATATATAAGCAGGCCTGACAGGAAGAGCAGTATGCCCAAGAAGAACATCTTCTTGCTGAAGCTGAATAGCAGTGCAGCGCAGGTCACGAGGCCTATCGCAGGGATGACAGGGAACTTGCCTATGTTGAGCGGGACGCGGAAGCCCCGCGGTATGTGCGAGTGTGAGTAGCGCAGAACGATGAGGCAGAGGTTCACGACAAGGAAGATGAACAATGCGCCGAAGTTTGTGAGGAAAGCGACAGCGGTTATGTCGCCGGGAAGCACGAACAATGCAGCGGTGATAGAGACCAGCAGTATAGCGAGATAAGGCACGCGCCTCTTCCTGGTCAGCTTAAGGAATATCCTTGGGAAGGAATGCTCCTCAGCCATGCCATACACCATGCGCGAAGTGCTTATCAGGAGGCCGAGCACTGTCGAGCCTGTCGCAGCCAAAGCCATTATGGCCATGATCCAGCCGGCCTTGCTGCCGATAAGAGCTGTCGCGACATCAGCAAGGGGTGATGTTGAACCGGCGAGTTGGCTCCAAGGCACGACGCTCACAGCTATTATAGCGACGAGGATATAGAGCACAGTTGAGATGATGACAGATATTATTATAGCAAGAGGTAATGTCTTTTTCGGTTTCTTGACCTCCTCACCAAGATTCCCGATGATCTCAAACCCGAGGAAAGCGAAGAATATCAATGCAGCACCGGTCAGGATGCCAGGAAAGCCTGACGGAGACTCAAGATAGAAATCAACATTCTGTATCGACGGCGCGCCGACGCCGATGATGAACAAGAGACCTGCAACCGCTACAATGACCATGGCGATGTCGAACCACAATGCCTGCTTGACACCGATGAAGTTCACCAATGTCAGGAAGAGCAGGAGAAGCAGGGCACAGAGCACGAAGTTCCAGCCTGTAAGCAGAGCTAGGTAGCCACCGAACCCGAGAGCGACAGCAGCAGTGCCGATGACATGGGTCACGAGCTTGAGCCAGGCGATGCCGAATGCGAACCTGCGGTCCTTGAATGCACGCTCTGTGTACAGATACTCAGCAGAATCACGGGGAAAGCTCGACGAGAGCTCAGCATAGCTCAAGCCAGTGCACGCAGCGATGAACGCGGCTATTAGGAACGCAAGCCATAAAGAATTCCCTGCGTAACCGCCTGCCTTGCCTATTATCACATAGATGCCCGCGCCTACAATCACGCCAAGGACATATGCAGTAGAGCCGAACAGGCCGACATCACGCTTGAGCTTGAGCAAGCAATCACCTCTTTTGATATTATGCTATTAAAGTAAGAGCTATCATTATGCCGATCCCTAACAGTAATGCGATCAGCTGGAAAAAAGACTTTGAAGGGGCGCACTCCTTCTGCAGCTCAGGGATAAGATCCGATCCTGCTATGTAGATGAAGCCGCCTGCAGTGAAAGGTACAAGGAACTCTGTGAAACCGCTTATGTTAGTGCCTATGAGTATTGCGATGACAGCGCCGAGCACTGCGGTCAGAGCAGATATGAAATTGAACAGCAATGCCTTTGTCTTTGAGAATCCTGCATGGAGGAGTATGCCGAAGTCACCGATCTCCTGCGGAACCTCGTGGAGTATTATTGCTATTGTAGTCGTGAAGCCTAATGGGATAGATACGAGATAAGAGCCTCCTATGATGAGGCCATCGATAAGATTGTGGAACCCGTCACCGACCAGGTTCATGATCCCAAAAGGGT
>JAHWIS010000052.1 GCA_019322385.1 Candidatus Woesearchaeota archaeon | reverse complement strand
CTGCAGTTCAGGGATCAGGTCTGAGCCTGCGATGTAGATGAATCCACCGGCAGTGAAAGGCACAAGGAACTCTGTGAAGCCGCCTATCTTCGTGCCTATCAGTATTGCGATGACAACGCCTAGCACAGCAGTCAATGCAGAGAGGAAATTGAACAGCAATGCCTTTGCCTTTGAGAATCCTGCATGGAGGAGTATGCCGAAGTCACCGATCTCCTGCGGAACCTCGTGGAGTATTATCGCTATTGTAGTCGTGAAGCCTAATGGGATAGATACGAGATAAGAGCCTCCTATGATGAGGCCATCGATAAGATTGTGGAACCCGTCACCGACCAGGTTCATGATCCCAAAAGGGTGCTGGTGGTGCTTTGAGGTGGGGATATGGCAGTGGCGCCAATGGATGAACTTCTCAAGCACAAAGAATATCAGGATGCCGAGTATGACATAGACAGGAACGCACATGGCACAGCCATCTTCAAACGCCTCTGGGATTAGATGGAAGAAAGCCCCCCCGAACAGGCTGCCTGCAGCAAAGCTGACAAGGAAAAGAAGTATCTTTCTCAGGACCTTGTCTGAAAGGCTCAGCGTGAGAACACCTATAAGAGAGATGATGCTAACAATAGCGACGCTTATCAATGAATAGAGCCAGACTTCAGCAGCCATTTTATGCAGAATCAGTATTTTGTGTATATAAGTGTTTTGTTTGATTTAGCAACGCCGCATCGCGCTCGCTCTGTTTCTGTTAGTGCTTCTGTCTGCTGAACTGCGATCATTCCTGCTTCTTTATCCTTCAGCTCGCTAGGCGGTTGCGGCGTTGCAGTAGAAAATCAACGATGGAACACCTTAAAGGGTTTTAACAACTTGTAGACCAGCCAGTCCCAGCCCTTCGGCTCCTTGATGATCTTTGGGAGCTTGCGCCTTTCATGGTCTTGCTTGACGTTGTCGACTTCCTGTGTTATCTTGGCTATCTCTGCTCTCTTGTCTTCTGTCTCTTTCAGGAAAAGATGCTGGTGGTAATCCTTGTAGAGCTCGCGGGTCTTGTCTGCGACATTCTTCCTCTCAGCGCGCGTCATGACATATGGTATTGATGCGACTGCCAATGCCTCAAGCGCAGCAAACGGAGGGATGCCTATCTCAGGGCCTGCAAGCATGCTCAAGAAAAAAGGAAGGCCTAATAGCGTCCCGAGTGTGACCAGTTTCCTGGCGCCCCAGTCCAGAAGAAGATAGCTGCGCACACCCCTGTAGACATCCTTCCGCAGTCCAGCGACAGTGCCGCTGAACCCATACCTTATGATGTCCTCCCAAGCGCGCTCTTCAGATATAGAAGCAGGGATGGAGACATTGGTGCCGATAGCAATGTCCTTTTCCTTGAATGCTTTTATGAAATCATAAGGTGTGCTTACAGGATAGATGGTTGATGTGTAATGGTCGCCGAGGCGTATCGAAGTGTGGGCATCAGTGCCTGCGCACAATGTCTTGCCTTTCTGCATGGCTATCTCAGCTGTCACTAGGTTCTCAAGCTGCGCGTCCCCGTTGATCTCTAGCACATCAAACTCATCGGTAAGCCTGTCCAGCAGCTTGCCTGTCAGGGGCATCTTCTCAGCCCAGGGCGGATGGCAGAGGACATGAGATATATCTTCATTCCTGCAGAACTCGATGAACTCCTCATATCCAAGCCTCGCATGGTACATCAGTTCTGCATGGAGAGCGTATACAATGATATCAGGCAACGGCTTTGTTGCACCGCCAGCAAAATCAATCCCTACACAATTGACATGGATGAACTGCTCTTCTTCAGGATGCGCCTTGACTGTGTACTCGCAGCTGATGAAAGATTTCTTAGGGTGCTTGTCGCGCATGAGAATCGCGCCGTTTATCGAGTCATGGTCAGAGACAGTGAACATGTCCATGCCCCTCTTCTTCAGCCTCTTGTACAATGTGCGCAGCGACGTGTAGCCCTCACGTACACCTATTGTCTTTGTGACAGGCGTGTCTACAAAGTTCGTAGGATTCACTCCAGAATACTTTGAGTGCACATGCAGGTCGATCCTGCAGCACCCTTCAACTTCTTTTTCCTTTAGCGAGTCAGACTCTACCTGGTACACGACATCTCTCATTTTTACCAAGAAGACAGTAAAAAACCAATGGATGTCGATATTTAAAGTCTCGGGCTGGAAATTTTATCAAACTGAAAAAATCATCAATATGTATATTTGCTGCACAAAATATAAAAATGCCAGAGTCATTGATAATAAAAAAGGTGATTGTTGTTGAATAAGATAATAAGGATGCTTCTGCTGACAGACGCCTGTTTTATATTCGCGGCAGGCCTTTTTGGACCGATATATGCTATATTTGTTGCAAACATAGGTGGGGATCTTCTTGATGCAGGATGGGCATGGGGTGCGTTCATGCTTGCTGCAGGAGTTGTCGTCTATGTCCTGAGCAGATGGGAAAACCGGTTCAAGCATTATGAGCAATTGATCATAGGAGGATATGCTGTAAGGTCTTTGGCGATATTCGGTTACTTGTTTGTAAGCAATCCCTTGAGCCTGATTGTCGTGCAGGTCGTGCTAGGACTCGGGGAGGCGTTCACGCTGCCTGCATACGATGCATTGTTCACAAGATCTATCGACAAGGGACAGGAGGCATCGCAATGGGGTGACTGGGAAGCAATGGACTACATAGTCACTGCATTCTCAGCGATCATAGGAGGAGCAATAGCGACAGCATTCGGATTCAAGATACTCTTCATATCGATGTTCGGGGTGTCCCTTGTAGGGCTTATGCTGTCGATAAGGCTTGCACCTCAGATACTGGGCAGACTGCCCAGACCGGTACCTGTTGAGTCAGGCAAGGAAAAATGAAAGAAGCAATGTTCTATGAAAGGGTTGGCGTGAAGAAGGTGCAGTGCCACCTCTGCCCGAATGAGTGCGTGATACTGGACGGCAAGAGAGGGAACTGCAGGGCGCGCGAGAACAAAAACGGGAAGCTCTATTCTATAGTATATGGCCTTCCATGCACATCAGGCGCTGATCCAATAGAGAAGAAACCGCTTTTCCATTTTTTACCTGGGACATCGAGCTATTCAATAGCGACGCCAGGGTGCAACCTGCACTGCAAGTGGTGCCAGAACTGGCAGATATCTCAGAAAGGTCCTGATGAGGTGCGGTGCTTCAAGATGGACCCTGAAGAGGTTGTAGAGAATGCTATCTCTAACGGCTGCAAGACAATAGCCTATACTTATGTGGAGCCTGCCATATTCTATGAGTATATGCTCGACACAGCAAAGCTTGCGCACAAGGCAGGGCTGAAGAATGTCGCTGTGACAAATGGCTACCTTAACAAGGAGCCTGTGAAGAAGCTGTATAAATATATAGATGCGTGCAACATAGACCTGAAAGGATTTACAGAGGAGTTCTACAGGGAGTACTGCGGAGGAAAGCTCAAGCCTGTGCTGGAGACAATAAAGACAGCGCATAAGATGGGTGTGTGGGTCGAGCTTACTACTTTAGTGATACCAGGGCTGAATGATGACATGGAGACGATAAAAAAGCAATGTGAGTGGATAAAGAAAGAGCTCGGCACTCGTGTTCCATTGCATTTCTCAAGGTTCTTCCCATACTACAAGCTTGCGCACCTGCCGCCGACACCGCCAGAGACATTGGTGGATGCCTATAATGTGGCGAAGAAGACAGGGCTGGAGTATGTTTATGTAGGGAACATACAGATCAAGGATACAGAGGATACTTTCTGCCCGAAGTGCCATAAGAAAGTCATACAGAGAGGGATGTTCTTTAATGTCGACAAGAACATGGTGAAGGCAGGGAAGTGTGGGTTCTGTGGTGCTAAAGTAGATGGAGTGTTTGAATCAAAGAAGTCTCGCTAGTGCATTCCATTGCCGCGCTTTTGCGCCAATGCCACGCTCGCTCTGCTTCTATAACTGATTCGTTTCGCCCAACTGCGTTATTAGCTGTTTCTAATTCCGTGAGCTCGCTAGGTGGCATTGGCGATGTTGCAGTAGAAAACAGTAATAGTAGTTATGGAACTTTGACAATCATCTGGAGTGGGTTATCGTATTCATCTATGTTGTTGGTTGGGTTCTCTAGGTCTTCGTATGATACCTTGACCTTGAAGATGTATGTGCCTTTTTCAGCGTCATCCGGGACCTGGATGCCTATCAGGAACTTGCCTTTCTCGTTCTTCTGGAGAACCATCTCTGAGGTCGGGAGCTGGATCCAATCCTGCGCATAGATGTTTGTTATCTGGCTCTTGTCTTTTTTGAATGCCTGGTCAAAATCTATGCTGACAGTGTATTTCCCGCTGAACCTTGCGAGGACACCGAGTCCGAATGTCTCGAACTTGTTGCGGAAGACCTCTTTTGTGCTGATCGGCATGACGACTGGAGAGCCAGAGTCCAATAGTTTCTCGATCTGGCGCTCTGTCTGGGACTCGAGGTTGCCCCTTACCTTCTCTGCATGGCCAAAGAACTTTGATGCAAATACCAAGCCGCCTGCAAAGACAGCTATTGCGAGAACAAGCATCACTATGAAATTGATAGAAAGTTCAATACCTCGCTTGTTGCTGAACATCTGCATTTTAAGAATAAAAAAGATTATCTCAGGACTTCATACTCCCTGATGACAAGCATCATGAAGAGCACCAAGATGACGACTCCGGAGATACCCCATGCGATAGCAGGTCCCCAATTATCCTGGATTGTTCCGAGAAATACTGCATAGCCGAGGACGATGAAACCCATCCAGAGGAACTTGTCAAGCACAAGCTTCATGATCTGGAATTCCTGGTCCTGTGTAAGCCTTTTCTTTATCTTTTTTGCAGCCATGATCATCACCTCTACCTGATCGCAACAACGACCTGCTTTGTCTCGGAGCCGGCCTCTGCGCCTGTGAAAGTGATTGTGCAGATCCTTGTGACAGACTGCGTGACCTGTTCACCTTCGATTATGAACTTGAACCCCTTATCCTCGCCAGGAGGTATTTCCTGAGGAGCAGAAGAGACCGTCAGCTCGCCTGCAGGCGCTTTCGCAGCGCATTGTAGCATACCATCGACAAACCCTGTGAAATCATCGTTGTAGACATTCACGCTGAAGATGAAATCCTTGTTCTTTGTTATTGTCAATTGCTCAACAGGCAGGACAATCGGATCATCTGCAGTTGCCGGGATGTCTGGCTCTGGAACAGAAAGTTTGCTCGATAGTTTGCCGAACATTCCCTTTGTAAACCCCAACCCCAGCCCAAGCATTGTTATTGCAAGGACCAGGATAACAATCGCGTTGATAGAAAGACTCAAACTCGCCTTCTTTTTCATACTATTCACCTCAATTTCCCTAGCAAAATTAATCATGATGTCCTGATAAGAGGACAATATTATAATCGTTTAAGAAGGTAATGACGGTTTTAGTTTATAAATGTTGCGGTAGGTTCAGTAGTTTCAACGTACTATAGGCTCCTCGACAATGGCCTCAAGAACATGTAGCTCATGGTTGTCTTCAGTGATCCTGCCTACAAGGACTGTTATGCCCCCATAGATGACCTCAAAGTCTTTCTCTCTCGTGATCTCTATCACAACAGGCACGCTGGTATCCTGTTGCGCCCGCTTTTGCGCAAAGTCCTTTGCAAGCTCGAAATCATTATAGCAGTTTATCCTCATCCTGTGGTCTAGCTGCCGCTGTAGGATGTCTTTCTGCAACACATACATCTTCAAAGAAGTGCCACTATAATAGGTCATGAAATAATTAGGCTGGATGGATATTAAATATTTGCGCTTGCAGGCTAAAAAGATACCTTTAAATATCCCCTTTATTTGTGCTAAAAACGGTTTAAAATGGCTAGATTGAGGAAATTCGCCGCGTATAGGCGTCTAGAGCGGCCTTACACGCGGATTAGTAAATTCAGGACGAAATCATACGTCCGAGCTAGACCTACCTGTCGGATTGTTCGATTCGACATGGGAGACCTTTCAAAGGAATTCGATTATTCTGTACAGCTTGTGTCAAAGGCAGCGATGCAGCTCAGGGACAATGCGATTGAGGCAGCAAGGCAGACATCTAATAGGCTATTGCAGAAAAAGATAGGCAAGACAGGATGGATGTTCAAGATCCGGATGTACCCTCATCATATCCTGCGCGAGAACCCGCTGGCTTCAGGAGCAGGAGCAGACCGTATGAGTACAGGGATGAAATGCTCTTTCGGCAAACCGATAGGCATTGCTGCGCGCATTCGAGAGGGACAGATACTGTTCCAGATCGATACGAGCAAAGAGCATGTCGCAACAGCAAAAGAGGCGCTTAGGCGGGCATCGACAAAGATGCCATTCGGTTGTTCTATAGAAGTTGTTGAGAAGAAGGCTAAGTAGTTCTTTACCACTAATAAATAAATGGAAGATTTTTTATAGTTCTGATTTTCTTGTTGCAGTCCATGATTGAGGAGATGATGACCTATTACCTGCCTGTGTGGCTGCACGACAGATGGATATTCGCTGCGATAGTGTTTTCAGCATTCTTTCTTTTGTCAAGGCTTTTTGTCTACATCATCGAGAAGGTCGTAATCGCATTCACATCCCGGACAAAGACACGGCTGGATGATATACTTGTCGAGAGGACAAACAAGCCAGTATCATGGCTGTTGATATTCATAGGAATCAAGATAGCCATCGAGTTCCTGCATTATGAGAACGGCTTTACGCATTACATCAACAGGACAACAACATCATTGATCTATATCGGCACAGGAATCCTTGTTATATCAGTCATCGTCGTGCTCATTGACTTCTGGGGCAATAAGATGGCGAGGAAGACAAAGTCATCCATGGATGATGCGCTCATACCTCTGTTCAGGAAGACAACAAAGGTCGTGCTTCTTGTTATTTTAGCGATAATGGTATTGGATTTATGGGGTATCAATGTAACAGGTCTTCTTGCAGGAGTCGGCATAGCAGGAATCGCGATAGGATTTGCAGTCAAGGATTCTTTATCTAACATCTTTGGCGGTGTGTCGCTTATATTGGACAAATCAATCCATGTCGGTGACAAGATAGAGCTTGAGGACGGGACAGTTGCTCTGGTTGAAGATGTTGGAATAAGGGCTACACGACTGAAGACATTCGACAATGAGATACTTATTGTTCCTAACGGTTCTATGTCGACGATGAGGCTGAAGAACTACAACCAGCCAGACAAGTCAGCAAGGGTTGTTGTTCCTATCGGTATAGAGTATGGTGCAGACCCTGAAAAGGCAAAGAAGGTTGCTCTGGATGAGATAAAGAAGATAAAGGATATTCTTCCAGATCCTGAGCCTTCTGCGATATTATTGGAATTGGCTGATTTTTCTTTGAACATGAAGGCGTTCTTCTGGGTGGATGACATCTCAAAGGTCTATCCGAAAAGGGAAGAGGCATTGATACGCATCTACAAGGCATATGCCAAGAAGAAGATAGGCATACCATTCCCGACACAGACTGTTGAAGTCAAGAAGAAGTAGGTTTTCTTTTTAGCGCTGCCAAGACTTGATTGTGCTAATATTCTGCACATCGGATCAATAGGATAGGGGGCCTTCGGCAAAGAATGATAGTAAAAGACAGATGCCTGTTTTCTAGTTCGTGGTGGGCTCCGACCGGAGGGAGGTGCCCGCCTATTTTGATCAAACCTTTGCGAACGCGATTTGGCAAGATAAGAGGTCCTGAAGGAGAGAAATGTATCTGCTCGCGTTCGGAAAAGTTTGGAATAATAGAGGATGTCAGTGGCCTGAGCAAGGAGAAGCATATGGCCCAAGTTTTTTAGAAAAACTTGACAAAAACAGTACTACTCCTCACTATGTTCGGAGTAGCACGAGAATAATAGAGGATGTCAGTGGCCTGAGCAAGGAGAAGCATTATGGCCACTGCATCCAGGTGTTGAGAGATGTCTTCCCATAAATGGAAGTTCATATTGTTGGAATTCCTTTAATATTTAATAGCTTTCTATATAAACTTTATAATTTCTGTTATTACTCTAAATAACCGCGCATAAACCACTTCTCAGCGTGGTCAAAGTGAGAATCTTCTTCGTTAAAATGCTCAGAATACGGGTCTGAAGTGTCGAAATCTTGCATAATCGGCTCTTCGTCGAACCCTCTTTTGGCATGCTGTTTTCGCATTTTCATGTACCGCCCCCCCAAATGTTGAAAATTTCACGTATGTTACAGGCATAGTATAGGCGTAAGTTTTATATATAACTATCCTATATATTTTATAAAGATTATAAAAAAGTGTTTTTTTATAATAAAAACACTATATCGCTATATAATATCAGGGGGTCATAAAAATCAAGCGAAAAGTCATACAGATAGCCGGCTCGACATGCCTTGTCTCTCTCCCTAAGAGATGGATTGTGCAGAACAATGTCAAGAAGGGCATGGAGCTCGACCTGCAGGAGCAGGGCAGCAAGATTGTTGTTCGCACTGACTCTTCTGTAGAGCCGTCTGAAAAGGTCCTTGATGTCAGCGGCATGGACAGGTCCACTATAATATTCTACCTCAGAAGCGCATACAGGAAGGGCTATGATTCCATCGATGTTCTGTACGGCGAGCCTGTCTCGAAGCACCTTAGGACAGGCAAACAAAGGAAGATAAGCTCGATAATCCACGAGGAGATATCAAGGCTCGTCGGTGTCGAGGTGATCCAGCAGAAGGAGAATTCGTGTTTGGTCAAGTCGATATCAGAAGCGTCTGCAAAGGATTTCAGCAACATCCTCCGCAGGATATTCATACTTCTCAATGATGCGTTTGAGGAAGTCATCCGAGGCATCAGCACAGGCAATGCAGCACAGCTTGAGACGCTGGAGGAAAGGCATGACAACATTACTAAGTTCATCAGCTATTCTCTTAGATTGCTGAACAAGAAAGGATATGATGTGATGAGCGATGTCACTTCATTGTACCAGGTGGTCTCGTCGCTGGAAGAGATCACAGACATCCTTAAATGGGTTGCGCGAGAGTCATTGGCGATGAAGAGCCCCAGGTTCACCGACGGGGCAAAGAAGATCATGACACAGATAGCAGACGCATTCAGCCAATACAACGACCTCTTCTACAAGTTCGACCCGCAGAAGGTCGCGAAGTTCTACGAGACAAGGCATGGTGCCAAGGTGGGGTTCAAGGCACTGGTCAAGAAGGCTCCTATAGAGCAGTCATTGGTGCTGAGGAATGCATTGCATATCCTTGACATACTGGTGGCGATAACAGAGGTCAGGATGGGTATAGAGGCGCTGAAGTAAGCGTCTAGTGTATCTTATTTGTATCTATTATTTAGTGGTTAAATGTGGAAAGGTTTAAATATCAATTAGGCCTTATTTTCTCAAAATGACTGAGCTACTTGACGCATATGACAGAGAAGGAAGGCTGATCAAGACAGCTAAGAAAGATAAACTTCTAAGTGAGATAAAGGAACACTCTCTTAGGGAAGGCGATGCACACCTTGCAGTGCCTGCTGTGTTCCTGATGCTGGTGCATCCTGAGAAAGGCATGTATGTTGTCAAGCGAGCAGACAAGTCAGAGAACCCGCACCTATGGTGCAAGACAGTCGGAGGCCATGTGCATCATGGCGAGACACCTGATAATGCTCTTTCTAGGGAAGCGATAGAGGAGATAAGGACAGAGGTGAAGATAGAGCATTCTGTTGACCAATACATGCGGAACATGCGAACCGCTGACCTCAGTCATACAGCTGTAGTGCGACTGGTCGATATCCAGCCATGGTTTGCGACTGATAGGATAGACCGGGGCGGCAGGCCATGGAGAAGGAGATTCAGGGCTCACATATACACAGGAGTGCTTGAGAAGGAAACACTTGAGTTCACAGCCAGGACAGATGCTCAGGAGTTTAGCGATGGGCTTGGCGAGGCTGTTGAATGCATGTTCTATCAGAAGAATGAGCTGAGGGAACTTATCGAGAAAGGAGACCGAAGGTTCACGCATGATCTTTCTGTCCTTGTAAGGGATTATTATCCTTTCTTGTAGAGAATAAAAAAGAATTCTTATACTATCTTCATGTCGATAGCATAGATGTCGCCTTCAGTAGGCCTTTCTGTCAATGCATAGCGCCGGGTGCCGCACTCTGTCCAGATGCCGTGCTGCGGCAGCAACATGCTGAAGATGTACTTGCCGTCAGTCGGATTCGACTTCTTTATGACGTCATTGAACCTGACAGTCGCGATGCCGTCCTTGTATCTTATGCTCGTCGCTGCAAGCTCCCCGAATATATGGTCGACCTGTGTTGATTTCCTGGTCTCCTGCTTGATGCGCTGTATGAGCTGCGCAGACTGGTTGAGTCCGACACGTGTGCTGCTGCTCTTGAGGTTGTTTGCAAGGGTTGTATAGTCTATGCCGAATATCTGCACACACACCCAGTCCCTGAATGCATTGTGGACATCGAACAGATTGCCTGTGTAGTGCGCTGCGTTCTTGAGATACTGGTAGAAATGGACTATGGAAGCGAACTTCCTCAATGTGTCGTCGATAGCCTTATGGGTCTCGCCTTCTATCTTCTGGGTTATCTTGGATTCCCTTATCCTGCTTCTCATGAGGCTCTCTGGTGAGTTGTTGATTATGACATGGTCGACATCATTTGCAAACTCATTGAAATGGTCCCACTGCGGGCTGGCCTGTTTCAGCCTGCGGGCCCTCTCGTCAGGGCTGCATAGCCTGTCCTCGAGACGCAGGGTGAGATCATCTGGCTTGTCAGTTGTTATTATGACGGGAATGATGTTTGCTTTTTCAGCAAGTTCTTGTGCAACTGCCTCAAATGTGATGTATGATGCAGGATCTGTCAGGGTGAGCAATGCATCGCTGCTTCTCAGTTTCTCGAGGAGAGGATCCTTTGGGATTCCGTAGAACACTCTCTTTGACTGGCCTTTCTCATTATCGTAATTCGTCGAGTATGTATGGACGTATGTTCCTGCCTTCTTGCGCCTCTTGTACTCCTCTCTTGTTATAGGGATGTGTGCTCCGTCGACAACCTCTCTTTTTGGTCTTGTGTTGTCCTTGTCAACATGCGCAAGAACACCTAGCTCAAAGAAATCATTGACCTTCTGCTGGACAGTGGTCTTTCCAGCTCCAGTCGGGCCTGCCAGTACAAAAAGGTTGTTCCTTGCAAGAGATCTTTCTGAAGGACTCCTTATTGTAGTAAGAAACTTTGTACCTTCCTGGAAAAGCTCCCTTCTCAACTTACTTAAATCCATCTCTGGATCAGAAAGATCTTCGCTCCCCTTACCATCTTTAGTTCCCACTTTGTGAACCTCTAGCGTTCAAAATAGCCAGACCCCCTATTTTCATGCATGAATGTATTATGTGATGGAGCAATCATATTTAAATATTACTATTCTCGAGTGAAGACTATATTCGCCTTCTAGAGTGCTTAAAACAGTGTTTAAATAGGTTTCAAGGTTTTTTTAGTTGGGGAAAAGTAATCACTCAGAATCTATACAGCTCATTGCTGAGCAGCCCATATCTCTCAACGTCCAGTATCCCCTTGAACTAGAGAGCAATCCTATGTTTTAAATCTTTTGGGTCTGTGGCTACAGCCTTTATAAAGGGGTATTTCTTGCTTATCGCGGCTTTTGAGAGCCCTGTTTTTTCCTTGCCAGCAAGGTCTGTCTTGCTGAGATATATCAAGGTGTCTTTGCCTGATTTCTTGAGCTTGTTCAGCAGCTTCCCCTGCTTTTCTTCATCGTATGTCTGGTCGCTTATGTCAAAGACGAAGATAATCAGATCAGCGCAGTATTTTATCGCAAGATGTGCCTGCTTCTCTATAGAGTTCATCTTTTCGAACCTGTTTAGGGTGCCTGGGGTGTCGATGAACTGCACCTTGTGGTTCTTGATTGTTGCGTAGCCTATGTTGAGCTTCCTTGTGGTGAATGGGTAAGCTGCTATCTCTGGCTTTGAGGTTGTGAGTTTTGCTAGGAGTGTTGTCTTTCCGACATTTGGGAAGCCTGCGATTGCTATGGTGAATAGCTTTTCCTTGACGCTCGGGAAGTCACGCATCACTTTCCTTGAGGTCTCAAGATACTGCAGGGGTTTCTTGACCTGTCTCATCACTGAGCTTATCCTGCCATAGTATTCCCTTGAGTAGTGGGTCATCTTCTTGAAGTCACCGCATCTCTTTACCTTGTTGCTGTAGACATCAGAGAAATGCTCTATCTTCTGCTGCGCCCATCTGATGGCTCCTAAGGATTTTTTCAGTTGAGCGTATTCAAGGGTTGCGCGGACCAGTTCCTGATAGAACTCATTCATGCCGTCTATTGACGGGAAAGACTTGAGGATGATGTCCAAGTGGCGTCTCAATGTCCTTCTTATCTCGCTTATCTTGGCGACCTCTGCGCGCTTTATGGTGTAAGGGGTGCGCCTCATCTGGGACTTTATGTCCTTTGCTTTCTTTGTTGCGTTCCTGAAAGCCAGGTCTATGTACCACTCATGTTTCTCTATTTTTGCAAGGCCTTGGAAGTTCATGGTCGGTTCCTTATTTATGATGATAACAGAGTGAACACAAAAGTTTATAAATGGTACTATGTTGTGTTCTGGGATATTCGAAAAACCGGGTGGTAACTAGATGGCTATTGCTATATCTATCATTGTCGCATTTGTAGTCTTCGTACTGCTGTCTTCTCTCAAGATTGTAAAGGAATATGAGCGCGGAGTCAAGTTCACACTAGGAAAATACACAGGGATAATAGACCCAGGACTGCGCATCGTGATACCTATAATCCAGACCTGGGAACGCGTGGACATGCGAGTCAAGGCAGTGGATGTGCCGTCTCAGGAATGCATCTCAAAAGACAATGTCTCGATAAAGGTCAATGCAGTGCTGTATTACAAGGTGGAGAAGGCAGAAAAAGCGATAATCAAGGTCGAGGAGTTCATGTATGCTGTATCACAGCTTTCGCAGACAACGATGAGAAATATCGTAGGAGAGTTCGAGCTTGATGAGATCCTGCAGAAACGGGAGAACATAGCAAAGAAGATACGAGAGATAGTCGACAAGGACACAGACCCTTGGGGGATCGACGTAGGCAAGATAGAGATCAAGGACATAGAGCTGCCAGCAGACATGAAACGAGTCATCTCCAAGGAAGCAGAAGCAGAGAGGGAGAAACGGGCAGTCATTGTCAAGGCGCAGGGAGAGGT
>JAHWIS010000003.1 GCA_019322385.1 Candidatus Woesearchaeota archaeon | reverse complement strand
GGAAAGAAGCTGATTGTAAGGAACTTGATGCAAGCGGTGCAGGTATTTGTGCACAAGGTTTGATATGCTGCAAGACACCAAAGGAAAAAGAGGGATTAGGTAATACATGTGGTCCAAATATGGGTCGTGCCGATATTCCTAAGTGCTTAGAACCCTGCAAAGGTACTGAATATGAAGATGGCACTTCATTCTGCACAAGTGGAAAGTGCTGTGTCAATACAATTAAGTGTAGTGAAGAAGAAGATTCTCAGTTGAAAGGTTTGGTTAAAGACTCTAAACTTGTAACTAAATTGAAAAGTACAGATGCTTCAACAGGGCAAGAGTCTCTACTCTCATGCGATCCTGGTTCTATATGTCTGCTAGGAGTAACTGATAGCATGAAGAACTCTTTCACATATGGTAAATGTATACGTCTTGAACATCCTTTAAGTTTAGCATATTACTGCAAACACATGTCCGAATCAACCTGCAAGGCAACATCAGGCATTGCATTGGAGTTTTTGAATGCTTGCAAGGCGCAGAATCTTGCAACTGCGTGTGCTTCCTAAAATGACCCCATTACCTCAACAACAAACTCAGTATCCTCAGCGTACTCCACAGTATCAGTATCCGCAGCCCAGGCCGCAGCCGAGGCCTCAGCAGCAGTATCTGCAGCAACGTCCGCAGCCTGTGCAGCCTTCAGTCATTTCAGATATCAAGACAGTTCATCATGTGCTTGATAAGAAGATGGTCATACCTATCATTGCAATCATAGCTTTACTTGTGGTCGCTTTCTTTGTATACAGGGCGATCACTGCTCCTGAAGAAGAGGAGGTCGTGTTCAGATCAATACCTACGCTGGAAGAGGCTGCTGGTGCCGGGGCAGAGCTTGCCTTGGCACCGGAGAAGCCTACCTATTGCGCTGATTTCGTGAAGCAGGGGAGATATTCTTCCGAAGACACCTGCTTTGCATCACTCGCAGAGACAAACAGGAATCCAGACTACTGCCTTGGCATAGATTCCCCTTCTGCAAAAGACAATTGCTTCAGGAAAGTCGCAGTAGAGTTCAGGGACTCAGCTTCCTGCCTTGAATTAAAAGACGACCGTGACATCGCAGGCTGCCTTTTCAAGGTCGCTGCAGATGCGAACAGCATGGAGCCTTGCTTTGACATCCCTTTCCTCAATGGAGAGTTCTCAGAGAACCATTGCGTCTTCGAGATCGCAAAACAGCATAATAACCAAGCTGTCTGCGGATTCATAGCTTTCGGAGAGCCGCCTTACACAGAACAGGACTGCGTAGCAACAGTGACAGGTGCTTAGATGAAAAAAAACAAGATAGCAAAGAAAGTAGCAGAATCTATAGTGTCAGACATAAAGAGCTCAAACCTTTTCAAGTTAGTGTCGTCATCCTTCAAGGCATTGTTCAAGAGATGGCCTCTTCTTTTCGCAAGCATCCTCGTAGATTTCCTGTTCATCTTCTTCCTTACTGGCGCTGCATTCCTAATCAACCTCAAGCTCATCGAGAAGGCAACAGCCTTGATGCAGCTCACCGGTGAGATGACTGGCGGCATGGCAAATGCATTGGGCATGACGACTGCCACCTCCATCACGCAGGATGCACAGTTCCAGTCCCTGCTCACATCGATATTCAAGAATTTCCTTCTTCTTGTACTGGTCTCATTCTTCCTCTGGATCATCTTCCAGGGCATCAGCTGGTTCTTTGCCTACAGGATGAGCCAGGAGAAGAACAGGCTTCCATTCCTCATATTCTGGAAGAACTTTGCTCTTGAGACGATTCCTTTCTACATAGTATATTTCCTGACTGCATTCATCACAGGCCTTTTGGCTTTCAGGATAGGCAGCAGAACTGCCAGCCTGTTGTTCATAATCATAACCGTGCTAACATTCTATTTCGGATCTCTGTGCTACACCATAACCAATAGATACGCATACCAGAATTTCAAGCAATGCTTCATATACGGCACAAAGAAGTTCACAAAGGTTATTCAGAGCATCCTGTTCCTCATAGTCTTTTTCTTCATAATCCAGTTTGTCTTCTGGATAATATTCAGCCTTACAGGGTGGGCCCTTTTGCCAGGCATAATCCTCATAATGCCTGCCATAGTCTTTGCAAGGATTCTCCTTTTCAAGACTGCAGCTCTCTATTGGCAGCCAAAGAAGCATGTCAAGAAAAAATAAGCCGCGCTGTCTCATGAGCGAATATTAGCTAAAACGCTAATGCTGCCTAGCGAGCTGACGGAAGAAGAAGTGAAGCATATTGCAGTTGGGCATGGTGAATATAGATAATATGCAAAGCGAGCGCGGCATTAGCTTTTTTCTTTTCCACGCTGTCAGCGCAGCGCTCCCATCACATAATAGGTAGAGCATTATATCGAGCTAACTTCTTTCATCGCTTAGAATGCATAAGGGTCGCTAGGCGGCGCTGACAGCGATAGGAGCATTAGTTTTGCAGACTACATTATTACATTGTCTGCAGTCCCTAACAGATTATAGAATGCCTCGAAGATGGGTGTCTCTGTCGAAACAGATAAAAACTTCACATTGAATGAGTCGCAGACCTTCTTGATGTTATATATGTGGTCCAGAAGCTTTTCAGAATAGTTCTCGATGACCCTGTTGCTGATGTATGTCCTCATCCTGTCTTGCGTCTCTGAGTCTGATAAGATTATATCCCCATCCAGTGCCAGCTCCCTTTCAGAAGAGTCAAGCACCTGCACCACCATGACCTCGCTCTTCTTGAATAAATAAAGCGTGTTCTTGAGCTCTTCAGGGTCGAAAAGAAAGTCTGATACGATTATCACGAGCGACTTTGTGCTTATCGCTGCCTTGTACTTCTCTATGCTATCCCTGAAGAATGATCTGCCTTTCGGCGTTATCTGTTTTAGTATGTCGATTGTGCTGATCAGCTTGTTCATACCTTTCTTTGCCTTGAACACATCGAGCGTCTCTGCAAATGTGCTGACTTCGAAGCTCTCGTTGTTCCGCAGTGCCATGTAACAGAATCCCATCCCTATCATTGAGGCATATTCGAACTTCTTGAACCGTGTGCCGAAGTTCATGGATGCAGAAGCGTCGATTATCACGTGGATCCGCATGTTCCGCTCTTCCTCATACCTGCGGATGTAGAAATCTTCTGTCCTGCCGTACACCTTCCAGTCTATTGCCCTGAAGTCATCCCCTGGCACATATTCCTTGTAGTCATAGAAAACAAGTCCTGTGCCGTAGTTCTTGCTCTGACGAGCTCCAGCATAATTAGAGATGACTCTTTTCTTAAGGACTACATCGAACCTGTCCAGTTGCCTTAGGAATGAGACATCAATGGTCATTTTCAACAGATCAGAGCTTCTGCAGCAGCTGAGTCACTGCATCATCAGGTGTCCTTCCTTCTCGTTCTGCCTTGAAGCTGAGTATTATCCTGTGCCGCAGCACTGGGTATGCCATCTTCTTGACGTCATCCATTGACACGTATGTCCTGCCGTTGATGAGCGCGTGCGCCTTTGCAGCCAGCACAAGACCGAGGGATGCCCTGGGTGATGCTCCATATTCGATAAGGTCTTTGTTGTTCCTTGTGAGATTCACAAGCTTAACAACCTTCTTCTTCAGGTCTTCTGATATAGGGACCTGCCTGCAGTATTTCTGCAGGTTCAGAAGTGAATCCTTTGCCAGGAACTTCCGGACAGAAGGGAATTTTATCTGCATTGCGTACCTGTTGATGATCTCGATCTCTTCGTTCTCATGCGGATACACAACCTTTATCTTGAGCAGGAACCTGTCTGTCTGCGCCTCTGGCAATGGGTATGTGCCTTCCTGATCGATAGGGTTCTGGGTGGCCAGCACAAAGAACGGAAGGTCCAGCTGGAACGTGGAGTTGCCCACTGTGACCTGCTTCTCCTGCATCGCTTCCAGCAGCGCTGACTGCGTCTTGGGTGTTGCACGGTTGATCTCGTCTGCAAGGATCACGTTGGCGAACAGAGGGCCTTGCTGGAACTTGAACTGCTTCTCCCCGCCCCGTTTCTCCTCAAGTATGTACGTGCCTGTGATGTCTGAGGGCATCAGGTCTGGTGTTGATTGTATCCTCGCGAACTTGAGGTCCATGATCTGCGCCAGTGTCTTTACCATGAGCGTCTTTCCGAGCCCTGGATACGACTCAAGAAGAGCGTTTGCATCGCATATTATTGCCACGATGATTTGGTCTATAACCTCATCCTGCCCTACGATGACCTTGCTTATCTCTTTTTTCAGGTTCGCAAACATGCCTTTGATGTTCTGCACCTGTTGAAGATGTACTGCTGGTGACATTTTCTTACCTCCTTGTTTTTGTTTGATTAATTATGAACATCATGTCTCTTTCAGTTTCAAATTATATGCGATAGCTATCTTTGACTCCTTCGGCAGCTTCTCCTCGCTCGAAGCGTCAGACACTGCAGCTATCTCTGTGGGGAATGTCCCCCTTTCAAACTCCTTCTCCTCAGGATCTTTCACTGCTGCGAAGCTCATCTCGTTTATCGACGGTGTGATGTGCAGCTCTATTGTCCTGTTTCCAAGCTTTGCCAGGCGCGCCTCGCCGTATATCAGCTCGTCGCTCTCATTGAACTCGATAGTATAGAAGTCGAGCCTTTCCTTGCCAGGGCTTGAGAACCATTGGTAGTATGTGTCAGGGTCAAACATTGATTTCGGGACGTGTATGTTGTTTGCAGCGACTATGATAACAGAGAAGCTCAGCGCGCACACAAAGACGATCTTCAGCATGAGATTCTTCTGGTTGAGTATCGATGCTGCTGAGACGCTCTTCATCCGCTGTATGAGATCCTCGAACATTGCCAGCACCATGAAGCTGCTCTCATCAGTGTTGTCTTTCGCTGTCCTGAGTATGTCATCCACCTGTGGGTTCTTCTTCTCGATGTCCTTCAGTGTGGTCTTCTTCATCCTGTACATCACATCGCCAAGCATGAAGAGAAGCGCAGCAGTGAGGGCAAAATAGAACCTGACGTCAAGCAGCGTGGTTATGTTCAGTGCGACCATGAAGAATATTATGGAGTCTGCGCTGGCATGGAGAAGCGAGATCTTCAATACCTCAATGTGCAGTTCTTTGAAAAGTTTTTTTACATCAGCCATTTTTTATGGTTTACAGTCCTCAACATCATCCTTCATCGCAGATGTCAGGCCTGCATCATAATCCTCAAGGAAATCATCGATGCACGCTTCAGAAGAGTCGATGTCCTGCTTGTAGCCTATCACTTCCTGCTCCAGCTGGGCCTTCTGTGATGTGAGGATCGCGTTCTGCTCTTCAAGGCCCTGGCTTATGTCGAGCTGTTCCTCATACTCTTCCTTGTATTTCTTCTTCAGCGCTGTCTCTTCCTCCAGGCTGAGCTGTGTCTCCTTGAGCGTGCCTGTTGTTTCTTCAAGTGACGACTGTGTAACATCCAATTCCTCTGACTTTGTCGCGTAGAGCTCGTCATACCTCCTTATGTCCTGGGATGTAGTGTTCAGTGTCCGGAGTGTCTTCTCAAGGTTGAACTTGAAGTTATCAAGGTCTGCTGTGCACTGGCTAAGGTTCGCAGATGTGTCATCCTGCTTTGAGGTGAGCTTGTCGAAGCTTGACTGGTAGTACACTGATGATCCTGCCAGGGCTCCTGCTACGACTAGCACCAGCACAAGAAGGAACATGTTCACGTTTTTCTGCATGAATGTCATGAAAGCACCTCTTTTCCTCTCATATGGTTTCTTGTTTGTGGCATTTATTAATCTTTTCGTGTTTTTTTATAAGTGCTGCCTGAACCAGGTCTCCCTTACCCGCCTGTACACTATCTCCAGCACCAGCAGCACCAGAGCTGCTATGATGAATATGTTCCTGAACGATGTCCTTTCTCTTATGACCCTTCTTGATACTGACTTGACATGCTCTACTATCTCATCTACCATCGCAGGGTCGAATACCTTTCCGTTTGTCGCTGCAACCAGTGTCTCGAGCTCTTCGCTGAATCCCAGGTTCTGGTATTCCTTGTCATAGTTGACCCCGTAGACAGCTCCTAATACTGATTTGAAGCCTGTATCTTCATTGACATAGTATGCCCTGTATGTGTTCTTGTCTATCTTTGAGAACTGGAGCCCTTGCACCTTCGGGAATTTCTTTGTCCTTACCACTATCTCTGCAGACTTGTTGACCCTTGCGTCCTGTATGTCCACGAAAAAGTCATTCTTCCTTTCAGGGTCCCCTATTGCCCAGTTCACGATCCGCGTGATTATCTTTGAGTTCTTCCGGTCAAGCAATTCCCCAAGATTGTTGCCTGAAGAGAACACTGTGAGTGTCGCGACCCTTCCTATGCCGTGCCTCCACACCACGACTGCCGGCTCGCCAGAGTCGCTTGTCGCCAGCAGGTGCCCGTTTGCTTTAGGGACAACTTGATTATACCCATAAAGGACTGCATCAACCTCAAGGTCTTCTGTTATGAAGTGATAAGGATCGATGACGAAAAGCGAGAATGCTGTCCCGACCTCTTTCTTCTGTGCCTCTCCGAACAGTATCTTGAGTCGGTTGCTAGTGTCTGCTGTGAAGTATATGCCTCCTCCTGTTGTCGTGAGCTGCCTCAGGAATTTCTCGTCAAGGTTCCTTCCTGTGCCTATTGTGTATAGCTTTATGCCGTATCCTTTCATTGCTTTTGCGACATCGAGTGCTTCCTGGCGAAGAAGGTCGTTCCAGGTGAACCCGTCTGATATGAATATGATGTTCTTGCTTCCTGTCTTTCCCCTGAGCAGGTTGAATGCTCCTTTGAGCCCTGCTGCGAATTCTGTCTGGCCTCCCTGTCCCTGCAGCCTCTCGATCTTGTCAAGTGTCTGGGCCTTGCTCACATACAATGGCTCAAGGTCTGCCACCATGTATGGCCATTGGTCGAACGCCACGACGCCGACAGAGTTCTTCTCGTTTATCTTGCCTATGACATCGTATGCGAGAGCCTTTGATGTGCTAAGTGCTGTTGTTGTCACTCCTTTCTCTGTGAATGATCCTGATATGTCTATGACTATCACGATGTTGGAGTCGCCTTTCTTGATATCGCCTGTCCCTACCTGCACAGGAAGTATTGATTCGAACGCAGTCCCTTTGTACCCGCCATTGTCGAATGAGTTGTATCCTCCCACCACGAACAGGCCGTTGCCTTCGATCACAAAGTCGCTCAGCTCTTCGATGTCCTTCAGTCGTGTCTTTGGGAGGTCATTGAGCACGACAGCATAATAGTCCTCGAGATCCTTCTTCTTTGTGGGCAGGTCCATGACCTGCGTCACCTCATAGAGCTCGTCAAGCACCTGCTTCAGGGCAGATGTCGATTCTGTGACAAACAGCACCTTTGGTTTTGGTATTACGTGCGTTGTCTTGTAGAATACATTGTTGTTCGGGAAATAGTCATGCTCTGCGCTTGTCGGCACCGCCCTAGCCACGATCCTATGGTAGCCGTCGCTGAAGTTGTAGCTGAAGAAGTACTCTTCCTTTGTGGTCGTCTCATCGACCACTATCTCGTCATCCACGCCGACGAGCAGCCTGACGCTCTGCGTTGGTGTGCCTTCCAGCATGACACGGTTGATCTTGACCTTGTAGAAGTTCTCGACCTCTGCTATTGTCTTTGACGGCCCTTTGATGCTCACGCTTATGTCATCATGGATGGGGCTGAGGCTTGTTGCGCTCACTGAGCTGTTAAGGCTTGCAGCGAACAGCAGCACGTCAAGCAGGTTTGTGCCTGATGTTGCCTGGCCGTCGCTTATCAGGAGTATGTTCTTGTTCTTCTCGAGGTTGTTGAGCATGCCGTCCCCTATGTCTGACTCCAGGGGTGTTGATATGTGGCTGACCTTGACAGGGATGCGTTTCTCCAGCTCTGCTCGCAGGGTTGGGACAAAAGAGGTGTCAAATAGCTCCATTGATGTACTGTTGTCGATGAGCAGTGTCAGCGTGAGGTCTCCTGGTATCTCCTTCTCTACCTGCCCGAAAGGGTCTGCAAGGGCCAGCAGCAGGAGCGCGAATATGATGGAGCGTGTTATGAACAATAATATCCTGTATCCTCTCCTGTACTTGATGAACCTGGGGTTATTCAGCCTTCTCTTGTCTATCGCTACAAAGCTTTTCGGAAGTATGAGCATGAGTATTATGATGGCAGGGATTATCAGCAGCAGTATCTCTGGCTTGTTGAATGTGAAGCTTCCTGTGCTTATCGCGTTTATCATGTCTGCTATGCTTGCCACTTAGAGATCACCTCTGAACTTGATCCACAGCAGCTCTAGGAACACGACTGCGAGGAGACCTATTATGAAGTATCTTGTTATCTCGAAAGGTATCATCTCCCTTTGTGTCATCTCTTCCGCGAATACACCTATCTTATCCCCTTCCTCTTCTCCATTGACATTCGATTCGTCCTCACTGGCAAGGTTTGCCACGAAATTCCTCTCTTCTCCCCTGTATATGCCTTGGTGGCTGAGCAGTATCGTGTCTGCCTCTACCTTTCCGAACGGTGCTATGATCTTCTGCTTCTCCAGCAGGTTCAGCAGTTTACCTGTCTTGAAATTGAGCTCTGACATGTCCTGCCTCTTCAGCGCCATGTCGAACAGCCTTTTCCAGAACACTGGGTAGTATATGTCCAGCTTGAAGTTTGAGTGGTCTTCCATCATGCCGTAGTACACGACCATACCTTTGCCATAGCTCTTCATCACGACCATTGACACATTGTTTGTTGTCGATGCAAGGGTTGTAGTGCCGTCAAGAGGAGCTACCTTTAGGTATTTCTCGACCCTTCCGAAGTTTATGTCTTCTGTTATGCTTGTCTGCTGTGTCGGCGCAACATACACTTGGTGCTCTATGAACACAGGACTTGACCTGTCTACCCTTTCCACTGGCAGCAGCCCTTCGAAGTCGATGTCAAAAAGGTCTTTCTGTGCAAATATGACCAGCGCTGCTCCATTGTCCACCTGCTTCCGTATGTTCTTCATCGTCCCTGGCAGCAGCAGGTCCTGCTTTACATTGCTGATCATGATTATGTTGTGGCTGATGTCAGGCACTTTCGGTGGCACTCCTCTCTGGACAGCGACTGTTTCGAGCACATCCAGCGCTGTCGAAAGATATTTTGACACGCTGTTGGATATTAGCAGCAGCGGCACTGCCTCCATGGATGGCGCTGATATGAACACCTCATTGTCAAGTGTGAAGTCATCGCGGCTCAGCGTCTTGATCGAGAATCTAGACAGCGCATCAGGTGTGGGGAAGTTGACGACCTCTATTGCCTTGGGCTCTACCATGATCTCTTTTATCGTAAGATTAGCTCCTTCCAATTCCAGCAAGACACTCTCATTCGCTTCATTGAAGTTCTTTATGTGCACAGATGTCCGCTCTTCTGTGACTTCAAGGTCGACTATGCCCACGTTCTGCGCCTTTGTCTGTTCCTGGTCGAGCAGGTTCACGAAGTCTACTATCAGCCCTTTTGATTCTAGTATGTTCTTTGCTGTATTGAAGTCCTTCTGTGTGCTTGTCTCTATGAAGTCTGAGATGACCACGACCTTGTCCTTCTCTCCTACATAGTTCCCTGCGAATATTATTGAGTCGAACAGGTTTGTCGGTGTGTCTCTTGGTTTGATATGGTCCAGCTCATCCTTTGCCTTTGTCGCGTCTATGTCATCTGCGATCAGCTCTGGCACTGCGCTTATCACGATTATCGCATTGCTCGTGCCTACGCTGTCTTTTGCTATTTGTATTGCCCTGTCAAACCTTGAAACCCCATCAACCGCTACCTGTGATGATCCTGACGCATCGATCACCAGCGCTGTCTTTTCCGCGAACACATCTTCTGTCACTGTGATGTATGGCTTTGCGATGGCTAGTGCGAATGCTATCAGTATTATCAGCTGGAATAGGAACAGAGGGTCCCTTACGAATCTCCTGAAGAAGCTCCGTTTGTCTGACTTGGCATGCTCCTTCATCAGGAACATCAGTGCAGGTATGGTCTGCTTCTTTGGTTTAGGCCTGATAAGATACACAAGAATGAGAGGTATGAGTGACAGAAGTGCCCATAATCCTGCAGTATACATGAGATTATTTGCTGCCAGTCCTTCAAGTACTTCTAACACCACTTTTACCACCCTAATCCATAAGACGCTGATATATAAAGGTTATTGAATAGTATAACAAGCACAGCCACTGCCGCCTAGCGAGCTGACGAGTGCATAATAGACCTGTATCGCAGTTGGCCCAAGCTTTGCTTGGGTCATTACGAACCGCAGGTTCGAAATGGGCAGGACAAATAGGTAACAGAAGCAGAGCGCTGCAGTGGTGCGTTAAAGCCCAAAAAACCAAAAAATATAAAACAAAAGGCATATATCCTATAATATTCACAATTGCAAGGTGATCCCATGACCAAGAAAGAAAAAGAAGCAAAACCAAGATTCAATGAGTATATTGATACCTACAAGAAAGAGAGCTCTGTCGAAGGCAAGACCAAAAGGGAAGAGATGGAGCGAAGGACGCATGATGGTATTGAGCAGTCTTTGACAAAGTATCTGATCAAGAAGAGGGGCAAGCACGAGACAGAGGAAGGCACACCTAAAGAGTACGCCTTGAAGTCGCATGATGAGGCGCATGAGTTTGTTCTTGAGATGGCAAGGTCCATACTGAAGCATAAGTATCCTAAGATGAACAAGGATGGCCTTGATTCTCTGCTCAAGGATGAGTCATATCTCATGGAGCTCTTGGACAGCATCGCAGGCGAGAGAGGCGCTGCCTACAGGCTTGTGAGCCATCTTAGGGAGCATCCTGATGATGTGATGAACAACAAGATGTACCAGGAATTCAGGGATGCCTTGACAAGCCATGTCGCTAACTACAAGCATGCCCATGCCCAGCAGTACCTTGTCAACAATGAAGAGAAGCGTGATGATATAGAGAACCTTGTCAACAAGGAGCTTGAGTCAGCAGGGCATGAGAAAGAGCTTAGGAAGGGCCTGAAGCAGTTCAATCTTGTGCAGCACCTTGGTGCAGCATACGGAGGCAACCTTTCAAAGCCGTATGTGCAAAAGGCCTACAAGAGCCATTTCAAGAAAAAGAAAAAGGCTGCCTAATCCTTTTTTTCTTATTAGTTCTAGCATCACCGCTGCCGCCTAGCGAGCTAGCGGCTAAATGAGCAGAAATAATCGCAGTTGGGCAGGAATAAGTGGCAAATGAATCAACAGCGAGCGCGCTGCGGTGCTGCGCTGTATGACTTTTTTGTCACACTCTTATATCTTGTTCTTTATAAGTATTTATAAAGGCTGTCAGCTTCTTATCTGCAAGGTGTTGATTATAACTCACTTAGACCTATAAAGACATGCTTAATAAACACGATCCGGGGTGCTGATAATGGCAAAAAAGCCTGAAAAAAAGAAGCAATCAAAGCCTTCAAAACAAGAAGGCCAGAAAAAGGCTGAAGAAGAGGAGATGCTCAACAAGCTGCCAAAGGATGTGCAGCAGAAGCTCAAGGAGATCAAGGGAAAGCTGGAGAAATTCCAGACCGATGTCCTCAAGAAGTTCGAGCATTACATCATGGGCATTGCATTGCTCCCGCCAGAAAAGCAGGGAGAGAAGGTGGATAAGGACAAGATCAATATCCTGATTCTTGTTGATGATTCTGATTCGCAGAAGATGACCAAGCAGGAGCTCAAGGAGAAGCTCGGCGCAATAATGGCGAAGATGGCGCAGGAGATCGATAAGCGCCTTACTCCGCAGACAGTGATACTTTCTGAGGTCTGGCAGTCATGCTATGATGGGAAGACAGACCTTCTGCAGATGTTTGCGATGTCTGCTCCGGTCTATGACACTGGCATGATGTCTGCCCTGAAGATAGGTGAGATCCACAAGGAGATGATCCTTAAGAAGTTCGAGAAATACATTGTCTCTTATGTGCTGTTCGGCTCACTGACCAGAGGCCAGGCAACAGAGAAGTCTGATATTGACGTCGCGATTATAGTTGATGATACTGATGTAAAGAAGATGACCCGCGCTGAGCTCAAGGACAAGCTCCGAGCGATAATTGTAGGCATGGGCCTTGATGCTGGCGACATGACAGGCATAAAGAACAAGCTGAACATCCAGGTCTATATCCTGACTGATTTCTGGGATTCCATAAAAGAAGCGAATCCTGTGATATTCACTGTCCTGAGGGACGGTGTTCCATTATACGACAGAGGAATCTTCATGCCTTGGAAGCAGTTGCTCAGGATGGGCAAGATCAAGCCAAGTGCAGAGGCTATCGACATGTTCATGGCATCTGGTGAGCAGATGGTGTCCAGGGTAAAGGGAAGGATAAAGCAGATTGTCGAGACAGAGATCTATTGGAGCACACTGACGCCTACCCAGGCTGCATTGATGCTCTATGGAGTGCCTCCTCCGACACCTGCAGAGACAATAGATCTTGTAGAGCAGATATTTGTCAAGAAAGAGAAGCTTCTGGAAGACAAGTATATCCAGACAATGAAGGATATCCGTGATTATTACAAAGGTATTGAGCATGGTGAGATCAAGGAGATATCAGGCAAAGAGGTTGATGAACTCCTTGACAAGGCTGACAAATACCTCAAACGCCTAAAGCGCCTGTTCACACAGATAGAGAAGATGAAGGAAGAGGAGTCCATGCTGCATGTCTATGAGACAGTCGTCACGATAATCAGGGATGTGCTGAGGCTCGAGGGTGTTGAGCGCGTCAAGGACATCGAGGTCATCAAGTTCTTTGAGCATGAGCTTGTCCACAGGGGCAAGATCCCAGAGAAATACCTCAGGATGCTCAACCATGTCATAAAGGCAAAGAAAGATTATGACGAGAAAAAGCTCACAAAGGCTGACATAGAGAATGTCAAGAAAGAGAGCCGCGAGCTTGTCAAGTTCTTGGTGGAGTACATGCAGAGGAAGAGAGGCCGCGAACTAGAGCGTGCCAGGATCCGCGTCAAGCACGGTGACAAGTATGGCGAGGTCCTTTTGCTTGAAGACACTGCATTCATCATACATGACATCGATGAAGATGAGCGCGAGATCACAAGGGCAACCATCAAAGAGGACGGCTCACTCGCAAACCTTCAGAAATCAAACCTTGAAGAGCTCGAGAAGCACCTTGCAAAGTTCTCAATCCCGCCAAAGGTCTTCATCAAGGAGAAGATGTTCGAGAACCTCAAGGAACTCTTCGGCAAGGATGTCGAGGTCCGTGTTAATTATTGATTTTTATTTTAATATTTTTTCCATCATTTCTTTTTCTCTTCATCTATCACACCTTGTAGATACTGTTCTGCAAGGCGAGTCAGTGCTGGATTTGTATCTTCAGCACGCTTGAAGACAGGTTTCTCTGGCTTTGGAGGCAGTGTAGACGCCTCTGGCTCTGGGATCTCTGCCTCTTCCTGCTGCGCTTCCTCTTGCTCTTCCTGCTTGTCAAGCTCATAAGCTTGCGCATCTGCTGCTGAATTTCCTGCAGGTGCTGCAGGTGCTCCTGAGTGTTCAACATAGAACTCGATCATGCTCCTTGCTTTCTTTTCAATGATCTCTTCCTTGTCTGTAAGAGAGTCTACAAGGAATTCCTCAATCGGCACAGCAGAACGCCTATGAGGTAATTGATCATAATCGCCGATGATGTCCACTGCAGCATTTTCATTTTCAGGACCTATATATATCAGGTTCTCTACCCTGACGCTTGTGTCCCTTGTGCCTGTATAGTTTAGCATCAGTCGTTCTATCCCTTCATCACCCACGATGAGCAGCTCTCTTGTGTTTATTTCTTCATGCGTGTGCACTGAAGCTGCCTTGAAATAAGGTTTGCCTCTCAGTATCTCTGCGCACTTGAGCAGCGCTGCTGATTGTATTGTTCTGGTAAAATCACCTCTCGTCCTTTCCAGTTCCCGTTCTTTGCGTGTCATCTTTATCCTGCCTTTCCGTTCTTTATCTTGAGCTTGTAGTGCTCAAGCACTATGACCTTTGTGGGACTTTTTCCGTCAGGGAACAGCGTACTCATGAAAACCTCATCGCCGCTGGCCTCCTTTCCCTCATATGTATCATTCGTCCCTTTTTCTGTGAGCATGATTACCTCTTGGATTCCATCATCCCTCAACACCTCTTCAATATCATCCTCAATCTGCTGTCGCCTGCTTGCCGACTCAGCCAGCTCCAGCGCTCCAGCAGATTCTTTTTCTTTTGCATCCATCATTATGCGCGTCACTGTCCCAAGCGCGTCTTCATCAGGTTCTGGCTTAGAGAGTAATTCAGGGAATTTACCTTCTACATCTGCTTCCAGCATGTATCTCTCAAGCTGTGCCTGGTCTGCCCTGTCATCAAACTTATTCTTCATCTTCCTTCCGACAAAATACACGTTCCTGTCGCAGATTATAAGCCTGCGCGCTCCATTATCTGCATAG
>JAHWIS010000002.1 GCA_019322385.1 Candidatus Woesearchaeota archaeon | reverse complement strand
CGACAGCAACAGGAGCCACACCTTCAGATTATGAATGCATATTTGCCATAGCAAAGATTAATGACTCGCATGTCTACGAGTGCGACCATGCAGACGCCACATACAACGTAAACATAAAGGCAAACATAACAGTGCCTCCATATGTAGGCTGCGTCGACCTTGATAATGAGTCAACATATCAGGGAAAGATATACAATGACTCTGATGCATTCTGGATAAACAATGATACAGAGCTCTGCCAGAAAGACTATGGCTTCTTTAGCAAGAACACTGCTTTGCTGATCCTCAATGTCAGCGACCTTACATTAAACTGCAACAGCTCATCTTTCACAGGCGACAGCTCTTACGCAGGCATCATGGTGCAGGACGAGGACAGGGTATCAATAACAGGCTGCACACTGAGCAACTTCAGCCAGGCGATATATTTAGACCCTTCATACAACAATTCAGTCGAAGACATAACAGTGAACAGCAGCCAGTACGGCATCCTGTTCGACAAGGTCAACAACAGCTACATAGACAATGTCATTGTCTATAACTGCACTTATGGGATATATCTCAATTATTCCAACTATACCAACGTCACAGGTTCAGAGATATCCAACAACAGCCAATATGGATTAAACCTCTATTACTCGAATGATGCAATGCTTGATTCATTGGTGTTTTACAACAACTCGTTGGGGAATGCAAGGCTTGAATACTCAGACAACGGCCACATCTTCAACCTGACTTCAGATCAAGGAGGAATCGCTTTGAACATGGCCGGAGCAGATTACTGGGATGTCTTGAATTTCACAGCATCGACGATATACAGCAGTTTCCTCCTTACAAATTCAAATAGCAACAACTTCACTTACATAAGCGCTTCCAACAGCGGAACATCTGGAATGCGCATCTATCAGAACTCTGACAACAACATAGTGAAGAACAGCACTTTTGATTCTAATGTAGCAGGAATGTCTCTTGATTATTTTTCAGGCTCTCCTCCAGAATACAACCTTATCTATTACAATACATTCACAAATAACGGTCTGCATGCATCATCAGAGACTGCATTGAATCATTTCAACACAACAAACGGCACCAATTGCGGACCTAACTGCTCGAGAGGAAACTCATGGGATGACATCCTCACCCTGGACATAATCGACCTGAACATGGATGGTTTTGGCGACAGCGGCACTGCTTATCCATACAACAGCACCAATGGCGGGAATGTGAATGCAAATGTCACAGACTGGGGTCCGATAACCACAAAGACACTCGCTCCGTCAGGCAACATCACGATAGTCGGGCCTAACGGCACTGAGACTACAGGCACAAGGAATGTATTCCTTAACCTTACTTACAATTCAACAATAGGGATCGACAAGTGCCGCTGGGCAAATGATAACGAGTCAAACCTTAACTCAGCGCCTTGGGAAGAATGCACAGAGGTAACGGCCTGGCTCCTCAGCGACGCAACAGGCAACAAGACAGTGTTTTACCAGATAAGAGACACTGCAGGCGGAAATATAACACTGAACGATTCAATAATATACTCATTCACCCAAGACTACACCCCACCCACTGCGCCGATAGTATACGACGGTGTTTCAGGCGATATTGATTGGTGGAACAGCGACACAACACTGCATGCAAACTGGTTCAACGCTACAGATGATATAGCAGAAATCTATTACAGATACAGGATTTTGGAAAACTCTTCATGCTATAACAATGACTGCAACTGGACAGATGCAGGCACAGACACAAGCATCACAGTCACAGATCTAGACCTTAAGGAAAATTCACTCTATTCATTCGAGGTCCAGGCATACAACCCATTCAACCTTAGCACATCACCAGCAACATCAAACGGCACAAGGATAGACCTTACTGCTCCTGACAAGCCAGTAATAAACAGCACAACGCACCCAGACCAGAACACTGAATACGCAGTCAATTCTGCAGAATTCAACTGGACTGCAGCAGACATATTAAGCAATGGCAATCGAAGCGGAATTGAAGCATACTCATACCTCCTCGACACCCACCCAGGAACTGCTCCAGACAGCATAGAAGAAGAAAGATACTGGGAGACCCTGCAACCGCTCCGAAACAATGGCTTTGCCCAGCTCTTGCGCGCCAACAGCTCTGTCTCCTCACCGCACACATACGCTGTATTCAGCCAGTTGCATTCCAACTTTACAGAGAACGAATCTGTCCGAGTAAGAGCAGCCCTTGCAGAGCTTGTCTCTGATTATGGTGACATAATGGATATCAGTGTCTCCTTGGTAAAAGTATCTGAAGGTGATGAAATAGATGAGTTTGACGAGAGCGACAAGATCAGCAATATTGCAACCATCAGCCAGGACATAAGATACGCAGAAGACATGGAAGATGCAGAGATATACCAGTTCAACCTTACAGTGAATGAGACAGTAGATGATAACTCAAATGATATCTACGTAGTCATCTCTGGTCTCACCTCTGACAATGACAACAGGCATAACCTCTCGATTGCAGGATCAACATCGAATATAGACACCTCAACAAACAGCTTTGTTTGCAACAACTCCAATAGCTGCGCAAACACAACAGCTTCAGTCGATTACGCGATAGAGGTCAAAAAAGCAGACTCAGGAGATGAATGGTTCACTAACTACAATTCATTAGGCGACGGAACATATTACTTCCACGCAAAAGCAAAAGACAAGGCTGGAAACTGGGGCGACACAGAGCATTACAAGATAATTGTCGCAGCAGGCGGAGTTAGCATTTCAATATCATCACCTGCAGATGGAGAGATATTCACAACTGACAATGCAGCAGTAAACATCAGCGTAAAGGTCTTTGTAACAGGCAATACATCTGTGCAAGTCATAGCGCTTCACCCTGACGGAAGCAACTACACATCTGCTTCACAGACATTCACCACAACAAACATCTTTGAGAACATCACATTAGAGACAGGTCAGAATGAGATATACGCTATAGCCACAACAGCAGCAGGTGCACAGACGATTTCATCAAGCGTATTCGTGACAGTCGCTGCAGAGCTGATACCTGTGACAAACAAGACATTGAGAGTCGTCTACACAGGAGGCGGAGCAACAACAAATCATCTCACTTACGCAACAGAAGGCAACCAGTACATAGGCATTGCAACAGAGAACACTGGATCAGTGGCTGGCGGAGGCATTGTCCAGACAGAGACAGGCATCAACACGATAAAGATATTCATGTCTAAGCAGTTCGACACTGCAGACATCGATGATTATCTTGAGGACAATGAGTTCCTTGACCTTGAGACGCCTTCATTCAGCTTTGGCAAGAAAGCACAGGAGTTTGTCATCCAGAACGAACTGAGATACGATGACGTGTTCATAGGAGGCGATGACATGATCCCAGCAGGCAAGTACACCATCTACATACAGCACCATGGTGTTACAGATGATGGAAGGGTGAATCTTACTATAGCAATCGTATAAGCAAAATGAAAAACCCAATCAAGACAAAGAAAGCCCAGTTCTACATACTCACAGCCATAATGCTGATAGCGTACGCAACCCTCCTATTACAATCAGAGAACGTAACCCCTGGATCATCCAAGGCATTCAGCAAGGCATATGATAATTTCGTGTTCGAAAGCTCTGCTGCAATAAACAATGCATTGTTTGAGCAGGCAGATGTGAACCAAGAGTACGAGAGATTCCTTGACAGCTTCATTTCCTACTCAAAGATGAAGAAACTGAACGTCCAGGTATTCTCAGTGCTGGAGACAGGAGATATGGTCTATCTGAGCAACAAGATGCCGAACCCTGTTGAGATCATCAACCTGAACCAAACACTCCCACCAGACACCAATACCTACTTTGCACGCGAAAACCTCTCAAACCTGGTTTTAGAGGTGCGAGACGATGTTTTTCATGAAAACATTTATAAATTCACAATCTCTAATCAAGGCACAGAGGCAAAAGCCGTGCTGAGGATTAGGAAAGGCGCTAACAGGCAGATATTTGTCATGGATTAGCCCTCATGCACGATGAAAAAAAGGAGTGAATCAAACATGGTCCCCCTGATCAAGCTAAAGAGTATTGTAAGGCAGAAGAGGGCTGTTTCTCCTTGGATCTCATGGGTTCTGCTAGTTGCGTTCGCTGTAGTCCTTAGCGCTTTCATGTATAATTTCATGGTGTCCTACACAGAATCATCAACAGAAGATATGAAGAAAGTGGTGTACAACACAGACGAATGCCGCTCTGTTTCATTGGACATAGACTCAGCATGCATGTCAGCACAAGTTTTAAATATCACGCTTCAGAATAGGAACTACGCAAGAATCGATAAGATGGACTTCAGGCTCTATAGCGACATTGTGCCTATCCACACAAACCTTACAGATATTGCTATGAATCCCAATAGGAAGAAGCTCATAGAGATTGACACAGGCACAGCAAGCACAGTCACCCGGGTTGAGGTGATACCTCATATCGAAAAAGAGGATCTGGACATAATCTGCGCTGAAAAGAAAGCCTCAAGCGATGTAGACACCTGTTGATTCACGCTCATACAATAAATAATTCAAAATCATTTTTAAAAAGGAGGTTTTAAAAAATGGCCAAGCATGGTTTGAAAAAAGAGGTTCTCGAGCTTGAGGTGGAGAAATCCAGACTCAACCGGGAGAAGTCGATGCTTGTCATGAACAAGAGCCTGATTCTATACTTTGCTTTCATGTTCGTGGCAGTCCTTGGCTTCATAAACGGCTATATCGACAAGACATTGCTAAATGTCCTGATCGTGATGGGCCTTGCTGTGCTGATAATAGGCACAGTGCCATATGTAAGGACAATGCATACAGAAGAAAAGCGCCTGAACGATTTGCTTCAGCGCATGTCTAAGTGAGGTGAGCGCAATGAAAAAGAAAAACACAAACAGGATGTTCAGGTCCAGGAAAGCAGTCTCGCCTCTTATCGCAACAGTGCTTCTAATCGCGTTCGCAGTTGCGCTTGGCGCAGTTGTCATGAACTGGGGCAGGGGCTATGTCGAGGACACAGCAAACATCGCAAGGGAGCGCTCAGACACAGAAGTGACGTGCGCCTCAGATGTTGACATATCGATAGTCAAAATAGACGGCGTCCCGCAGGTCTGCTATAATGCGTCTTTCAGTTTAGATAACACGAGCGTAGACTTCATCATCGAGAACAAGAAGGGAAAGACTGTCGAGAAGATACAGGCAAGGCTTATAGCCAGCGCAACAAGGGTGCCTTATACAGTCGATCTAGGAGACATATCCAACCTGACCACGAACGCTGCAAAGCTGTTGAACTTCACGTATGATACCGATACGTACGGCACTCCGACACAGATCCAGCTCACGCCTTACATAAAGGTAGGAGGCACTGAAGTGGCCTGCCCATCGAGCGCAGAGATATCGACAGACATCAAGGCATGCAGCGAGGTATGGGACTGATTTTTTTGTTTTGACACTCAAAAATGGCTGACCCAAGGTCGAAGAAGATAAGTGTATTGATATTTTTGTTCGCGATATTCATAATGCTGGTTGTCGTTACAGCAGGCTGGATATACCGCATGTATACAGAGCAGACCGCTTACTCAGAAGAAAGGACCTTGGCGACATTCGAATGCAGCAGGTATTATTACGTGATCCATCCTGACACTGTCTCTTATGTGGACGGCACTCTCTATTTCGAGATTGAGAATACGCTTGGCTCAGATATTCCCTCCATCATGGTGGAGAGCGCTGTCGAGACAAAAGAGGTCAGCATCGGATTGACCCAAGGCATTGCACAGCCGGTCAGCCTTGAGATGGTCGTTGAGGACTGGGTCTTGGTTTACCCAAGAGGTTGCAAGGACGTGAATTTCAAGAACCTCACATTCGAACCGAAATAACCCCTAAAAAAGAGGCGAATCATGGACAAAGGACAGATATGGGTTTCAGCAATCCTGTATATCCTTGTGGTAACAGTAGTGCTGGTCATCGTTCTCAATGCAGGCGTGCCTGTCTTGCGCGACCTGCAGGACAAGTCAGTGTTCACCAAGCAGAAGAACGCGTTCCTTTCTCTCAACCAGCAGATAAATGATATCAGCGAGGAGGGTATCGGCTCCCAGCGCGTAGTCCCTATAGAGATCGAGAAAGGGAACCTTGAGCTCAAGGACGGCGCACTGAAGTGGAACCTCAGGACTGATGCGAACATACTTGAGTCTGGCCAGCAGATCGAGCTCGGCAACCTTTACATCTCTTCTAATGCAGATGTTTCTGCGACAAGCTACGCAAATAACTACACCCTTGAGAACACATACATGAGGATAGCGTTCCATAAGTGCGAGGACCAAGACACCTGCGCCTTCAACCAGTCGGGTCTGATGATGGATAACCAGCCAGTGTTTAAGGACCCTGAGAGCGACAGTGAGATAGCTGCTGCAAACCAGTTCCAGTTTGATTTCGGCGCTGGCTCGTCATGGAACTATTCAGGCTATTCTACGCTTGAGGACTCTGGCTCGAGCCTCGGCGCTGCGCGCGTGCTTTACTATATCAACAATACTAATTCAAGCTATTATACTGTTGTGGAGTTCACTCTTGAGAGCAACAGGGATTTCCTTCAGGTGAAGATAAGATAAAAAAAGAGGTATAAGAAGTGGCATTCCCATTTTTCAGGAAAAAAGCAGTCGATCCAGCACCCATTGCTGCTCCTGCAGGACCAGGCGCTGAACCTGCTGAAGAGAAGATGGTCATAACAAAGCCCAAGTCAGATAGCAGCATCGTGTTTGCTGAAGAGACCAAGGCTCCGGAAAAAGAAAAGATGAAGGCCAAGATCGCTGGTGTCGTTAAAAAAGCAGAAGCGACTGCAGCAATGCCTGCTGCACCAGCACCTACAGGGCCAGCAGCACCCGCAGAAGCAGCACCTGCAGAGCCGGCAGCAGAAGCCAAAGAACCTGCAAAGCCAGCAGAAGAAGGCGGTTTCTATATCGACCTGCGTCCCAAGATCATAAAGCTCCCTCCTTACGAAGAGAAGCGCAAGATAAACGTAAGATACCCTCTGATACCGCCGTACGCCTATGCGCATCTCTATTGGGATAATAAGGAGAACGAGCTTGTCTATTCTGTCGAGGAGCCTGTCCTCGACGATACAGAAAAGGAGCTTCTCGAGCTGATAAACCTCGGCCTTGAGGAGATGATCAACATAAGCTTTGTCAGGGCCGCAAAGTCTAACATCCTTGTCCAGTATCTTGAGAAGAATGTGCAGAGCATCCTCATAGAGCTCGGTGCAAGGGTGAGCAAGAAGACATACAACAAGCTGATGTACTATATCTACAGGAATTCTGTCGGCCTCAACGAGATCGAGCCTTTGCTGAATGATTATTATGTTGAGGACATAGAATGCAATGGCCTGAACTTCCCGATATACATAGTGCACAGGAAATACCAGAACATCCGTACCAACGTGATTTTCAGGGACGCTACATATATGACTGATTTCATCGAGAAGCTTGCGCAGAAGACAGGCCGCTATATCTCGTATGCAAAGCCCCTTCTCGACGGCACTCTTCCTGACGGTTCCAGGGTCAACGCGACCTATACAGAGGACATAACCACAAGAGGACCTACATTCACGATAAGGAAATTCACCAAGGAGCCCTGGACACCTGTCAATCTCATACAGTCGAAGACTGCGACACCTGAATCATTCGCTTACCTGTGGCTTGTGATCGAGAACAAGTTCAATGTCATGGTCGTCGGAGAGACCGCTTCTGGAAAGACGACTTTCCTGAACTGCATTGTTGACTTCATCCCTCCTGAGGCGAGGATATGCTCTATCGAGGACACAAGGGAGCTCAACCTTGCGCACATTAACTGGCTTCCTTCAGTGACCAGGGCAGGCTTCGGCATGCCCACTGTGCTCGGCACGCAGTATGGAGAGATAACATTGTTCGACCTTCTTAGGGAGAGCTTCAGGCAGAACCCTGATTACGTGATTGTCGGAGAGATAAGGGGCAAGGAGGCATATGTCCTGTTCCAGGGAATGGCTTCAGGCCATCCTTCATTCTCGACATTCCACGCAGCATCTGTCGACACAGTGATAAAGAGGCTGGAGACGCCTCCGATAAACCTCTCTCCCTCGCTTGTAGAGGCTCTTGATGTCGTGTGCATCTGCATCCATGTCAAGGACCAGATAAAGAACGTCAGGAGGCTCAAGGAGATCGATGAGATAGAGGAGATCGAGCAGGCGCTTGGCAAGGCAAAATACAACCCAGTATTTACTTGGGACCCTATAAAGGATGCAATAACAGCCAGCAATAAGCCGACGATCTTTGAGAAGATAACAAAGCGGACCGGGATGACTGTAGCCCAGATAACTGCGGAGATGCAGAAAAGGGCAAAGCTCCTTAAGGTGATGGCTGACAAGGACATCTCTAATTTCGAGGATTTCAACAAGGTGATCAATGATTATTACAAGGACCCCCAGTCTGTGCTTAAGAGGTTCAACATAAAATGAGGAAAGCAGGTTTTGCGCAGAAGATAATAACTGTAGACGAGAGCATGCGCGAGATAGAGTCTCTTGCAGAGCTGTATGATGAGCTGCTTGCTTCAAGGCCTGCGGACAAGAGGGTTCTCAACACCAAGAAGGACGAGGCAAAGTTTGCCAGGGACAGGATACTTAAACTGTCGCTTCACGTGAAGAACCTGCTTGCAAACATGGAGTCGCAAGAGCCTCTCAAGTGATCTTTGGGGAAGTTTTGTAAAATGAAAAACGTCCAGGTACTTGCAAGGAAAGTTCTTGATATGGTCTCAGAGATTGAGACATATTCTTTCTACAAGCAGAACCTTGTGAAGTCCCTCAAGCAGCTGTTCGACGATTACCAGGCAGGCAAGCACACCTATTTCCAGTATGAGAAGGCACAGAAGAAACTTCTCAAAGGCAAGACAAAAGAGGAGTGGATCAGCTATTATAATTCCTATATCCTTTCTCTCATGAAGAGGGTCGAGGCATACAATTCCCAGATATTCTATGAGGCGTATAGCGACAGGGGATATCTCAAGATAGAGGAGGCAGGACCTGTTCCTAAACCCGCGCCAAGTAAGCCAGCGCCTGCCAGGCCGGCAAGACCACCTCTTCCAAAAGAGATCCCTACAGAGATAAGGAAAGAGATACCTCTCAAGAAAAAGCTCGAGATAGAGGCAATGCCCCTGCCTGAAATGGCGCCGCCACCAAAAGTCAGACCAGAGAAAGCAGAGGTGGAAGAGATCCCTGCAAAGCTTGTCGAGGTCAAGCCTTCTGTCATGGACAAGGTATCATTGTTCTTCAAGCGCGTGTTTGCCCGGAAAGAGATAAAGGAGCAGCTGGCAGAGATAAAGGCAAAGCCTGCAAAGCCAGCGCCTGCAAAGCCTGCTGAGAAAGAGGAAGCAGTAGAGTTCATCAAGAAGAAGCATATTCCGTCTGCCAAGGATAAGAAGGTCAAGCCTTCAGCAGGTGTTGCAATGGGCCATTTCTTCGGCATCGATTACATACGGAACCTGCTCAGTAGGAGGAAGATAGCGTCTGAGGAGAAGCCTTCTGAGGTGCCGTTCTCTACTATCCAGCTTGAGACATTGAGGCGGAAGGCAAAGCCAGAGATCACTGCGCAGATAGAGAAGATAACCGCGACCGCGCTTACAAAAGAGGCGCACCGCATACGTTCGATCATGGAGCGCAGGAAGGCCCTGAAGGTCTATCAGCCTTCTTTCTTCGGATCATTGGCGAACGTAGCCATCCGAAGGGTGAGCCTTTACCTGCTTGATGCATTCCCTGAGTTCTTCAAGGATCTCTACCATGCGTTGAGGCTGGCCAACATAAAGGTGCTCTCCAACACATATGTGAACATGCTGGTGCTTGGCGTGTCTGTCAGCATGGTTTTAGGACTCGTGATCTTTGGAGTCTTCTTTGCATCTACTGGACTGCCATTCCTTCAGGTCATATTCAGGACATTGATGATGTCAGTGCTTGCAGGCCTCGCGACATTCGCAGGATTCTATGCATATCCATATTCAAAGATGAAGCAGAGGCGTCGTTCGATAAACACTAACCTGCCTTTCGCGATAAACCACATGGCTGCAGTGTCTGCTTCCGGAGTGGCTCCTGTCAGGATGTTCAAGCTCATCTCAGAATCAAAGGAGTATGGTGAGGTGTCTGTCGAGATAGAGAAGATAGTCAATTATATCGAGATATTCGGCTATGATGTGCTTACAGCGTTAAGGGCTGTCGCGTCCACGACACCGTCTTACCAGTTCAAGGATTTTTTCGAGGGCATGATATCCAATACCCAGACAGGCGGTGACCTCAAGCAGTACTTCTCACAGAAGGCTGAAGAGGCCATGATGAACTACAAGCTTGAGAGGCAGAAGTATACTGAGACCATCTCGACATATTCGGATATCTACACAGGCATATTGATAGCTGCTCCGCTGTTCTTTGTTGCAGCGCTTTCGCTTGTCAGCCTTCTAGGCGGAAAGGTCGGAGGGTTGGATGTAAACATCGTCATTGTCATAGGGACTTATATCATAATACCATTGATGAACGTCAGCTTCCTGGCGTTCCTGGAGATAACGCAACCAGAGATTTGAGGATAAGATAACATGGCTATAAAATTCGAGAAAAGGCACGTGATTGCAGCTATATTCGGCATAGTGTTCCTTGTCATAGATTTCATCTTCTTCCTCAGGACTGCCTGGTTCGTGCCTCTCATCATAATCGCGCTGAGCATCGGCTGGAGCCAGTTCTGGATAGATTTCTTTGTCAATGCAAGGAAGCAGAAAGAGCTCGAGTCGCTCTTCCCAGAATTCGTTCGCAATCTTGTCGGTTCTGTCAAGTCTGGCATGCCTATCAGCAAGGCCATTGTCTACGTGTCAAAGACAGACTATGGTGCGCTCACGCCGTACGTAGTCAAGCTCGCCAACCAGGTCGAGTGGTCCATCCCTGTGCACAAGGCATTGCTTAATTTTGCGAACGAGACAAAGAACGGCGTGATAAAGAGGAGCGTCGCGACTGTGATAGAGGCAGAAGTCTCGGGAGGAAACATAGAGGATGTGCTTGAGACCGTGACCAACTCTGTCATCGAGATCAAAAAGATAAAGCTTGCCAGGAAGGCAGGAATCCATTCCCAGCTCGTGCAGAGTTATATCATCTTCATGGTATTCCTCGGTGTGATGATCGTCATACAGAACCTGCTCATCCCATACATCGCAGACATAGAATCAAGGAACATAGAAGGCGTTTCAGAAGGTGGAGTCGCTCTCTCATCTGCTGCTCTTGGCGGAGCAATCCGCACTGTGCAGATAGACTTCTCCTCATTAGGGGCATTCATCGGCACTCTCGGAGCCTGGCTCACCTCGATACGCGGCGTATTCCTCATGCTGGCACTTATCCAGGCACTGTTTGCAGGCCTTGTCCTTGGCAAGATGGCAGAAGGTGACCTCAAGGCAGGCGCAAAACACTCCCTCATACTAATGACACTCGCATTCTTCGTGATAACACTCGCGCAGGGTGCTATGGGATAATTTTTTAAACCCTTTCCTCTTCCTTCTCCTCATGAAATACAACAAGCTTGTCCGCGATAGGATTCCTGAAATAATAGAGAAAGATAATGAAATCCCTGTGACTCACATTGCTGATGAAGCGGAATACTGGCAGAAGCTGAAAGAGAAGCTGAAAGAAGAGGTCGATGAATTCATTGAAGGAGGAGACGAAAAGACAGAGCTTGCAGACATACTCGAAGTTGTCCATGCAATTTGTGACTTCAAGCAGATCGACAAGGATCAACTCGAAAGCGTAAGAAAAGAGCGTGCTGAAAAAAGAGGTGCTTTCAAGAAACGAATAATCCTCGATGAGACAAAGGAAAAATGAAGATAACCCTCGATACGAAAAAATCTGTCGAACAGAATGCGCAGACCTACTTTGAGAAAGGTAAACAAGCAAGGAAAAAGCTTGAAGGAGCAAAAAAAGCCCTTACAGTATCACTCCAGAAGCTCGAAGATGAAAACAAGAGCAAGCAAGAGAAGCTGGATAAGATAAAACAAGAGCAGAAGAAGCGCGAAGAAAAAAAGAAGCGCAAGATCGAGTGGTATGAGAAGTTTAGGTGGTTCATTTCAAGCGAGGGGTTCCTTGTCATCGGCGGCAGGGACGCGACAACTAACGAGATCGTCATAAAAAAGCACACAGAAAAAGATGACATGGTGTTCCACACAGACATGTCAGGATCACCGTTTTTTGTAATCAAGACCGAAGGCAAAGAGCCAGGGGAAGCGACAATCCAGGAGGGTGCTGACGCAACACTCTGTTTCTCAAGAGCCTGGAAGATGGGATTAGGAACAACTCCTACGTTCTGGGTCAAGCCAGACCAGGTCACAAAAGAGGCACAATCCGGAGAATACCTGCCCAAAGGTGCATTCATGATAAGGGGCAAGACAAACTATATACACGTAACTCCAAACTGCGCAATAGGACCCATAGAAGATAAGAGGATCATGTGCGCACCTGTATCTGCAGTAAAGAAGAACTGCAAGGAATATATAGAGCTCACCCAAGGCAGCAAAAAGTCTTCAGACATCGCAAAGCTCGTAAAAAAGAAGTTTGGCGGAGAGCTTGATGAGATCATCAGGGTTCTGCCGTCTGGCGGGCTAGACATAAAGAAGTGACCAGGAATTTCTCAGTATTTTTAAGAAACTTTTAAATACGCACTTGTCTTGTCTTCAGCAAAATCATTGAGGTGATTTGTATGAAGAAGATCATCATGTTTTTGTTTGTTCTAGCTTTGTTGAGTGCAGCAGCAATGGCACAGGGGCCTAAGGGTGCCCACGAGCCCGGAACAGGCATGGCTGAACCGACGCTTTACGAAGCAGGTCAGGGCACTGGCCAGGGTGCGCAGGGCGAGAGACCTGTTGCAGTAGAAGCTGGAATGTCCCAGGTTAGGGAACGTGTCCAGCAGAGAGAGCAGCAGATGGAGCAGGAGATGGAAGGCAAAGGCGAGAAGGTGCAGAATGTCTACAGGAACCAGAACAGGGTCAGGCTCGCTGTCCATGCTTTGCTTGAGATGAAGGATGAGCTTAGAGGAATCGGCCCTCAGGTCAGCGAAGTAGCGAAGCAGTACAACAATTCTGTGCAGGCCACTATCCGCGCTGAAGAGCAGATCAAGATGCGTGGCGGATTGAGGAGGTTCTTTGCAGGCGGTGACCATGAGGCAGCAGCAGCGCTTGAAGGCCAGTTGAACCAGAACAGGCAGAGGCTGCAGCAGCTGCAGCAGCTGCATGAAGATTGTGACTGCGATGAAGAGGTCAGGGCCATGATGCAGGAGCAGATACAGAACATGGAGCAGGAGCAGAACAGGCTTCAGGAACTTGCCAGGAATGAGAATAAGAGCAAGGGTCTGCTTGGCTGGATCTGGAAATGACTGAATCAAGGCTGATTGTTTTTATTGATTTTTTCTTTTTTTTCATTTTTCTTTCTTATATTATATAGTCAATTCCGAAACCCTTCCAGACCTTCTCAAAACACCATAAAACCCAACCGAAACCTTTATATATCAAATATACATACTTCTACGTATATTTTTATACCTTTAGAAAAATATAAATATATGTATTAAAATATACATATTAATGTTCCTTGCAAGTATGTAGGGGAAAAAGAGGATAGGCAGTAGGAAGCGGCGCTGCTGATCACAAGACATCAACCACCTTCGTAATTCACTTTCAGAAAATCGCCAATTTGCGTCGCTTCCTGCTCCTTTTTACAGAAACCACAAGTGATACCATTGGTAAAGCTGCAGTTCGACAACAACAAACAGTACAAGATAACCCTGCCGAAAGCCTTGATCGATGCCAAAGGTTGGAGCAAAGGTTCTGAGATAAAGGTAGAGCTGGACCAGCAGGGCAACTTACTTCTCAAGCTGAAAAATGAAAAACAAGGAAAATAGACTGGATAGTGCAATCAAGAGCAGATTTGATTTTCATACAGGACAGAATAAGCTTGTCCTAGTTGCAGGAGGTTATGACATGTGCCACGCCAGCCTTGCCAAACAGGCTGGCTGGGACATTGTCAATAGGATGGTGAACTGATGGATATATTTTTTGAGATCGGAGTGCTTGTAATCTTCGCAGGTCTTGGCACCTACATAGCTAGGCTCGCAAAGCAGCCTCTGATACCTGCATACATAATCACAGGTATACTATTAGGAAATGTATTCGGCCTGGTGACTAACCACGAGCTGATATCAAACCTGAGCGAGATGGGAATAGCATTCCTCCTCTTCATGGTCGGGCTGGAGATGGAGTTCAAGAAGCTCAAGGATATGGGTGTTGTCTCCTCAGTAGCAGGGACGGTGCAGATGCTGGCATTGTTCGCAATAGGATATTTTGTCACAAAACTATTAGGATTCCAGAATGTCGAAGCCGTCTACCTTGGCCTGGTCATCGCTTTCAGCAGCACCATGATAGTGATCAAGATACTTTCTGACAAGCTCGAGACAAATACTCTCCACGGCAGGCTGACCATAGGAATCCTCGTCGTGCAGGACATATTCGCAGTAGTGGCGCTTTCATACCTTGCATCAGTGTCGAATGCAGCAGTCGGCTACATGCTGTTCGCAAAAGTGGCTGTTGTGCTGGTCCTCGGCATCCTCGCAAGCAAGTATGTGTTCCCAAAGGTGTTTGAGTTCGCAGCAAAATCAAGGGAGCTCCTCCTGATAATATCATTAGGTGTATGTTTCCTGTTTGCCCTGCTGTTCCACTCTATAGGCCTTTCAATAACAATAGGTGCGTTCTTTGCAGGTGTCCTTTTGGCTAATCTCCCATATAACATAGAGATAGTCGGCAAGGTAAGGCCTCTGAGGGATTTCTTTGCGATAATGTTCTTCACATCATTAGGTCTCCAGCTCACTTTGGATAATTTCGCATCACTCGCCATCCCATTGCTAGTGCTCCTTGGCCTGGTGATAGTGGTCAAGCTGTTGATAATTAATTTCATACTCGTCGGGCTGAAGTATCAGCCGAGGACATCTTTCATAACAGGAGCATCACTGGCGCAGATCTCAGAGTTCTCCCTGATAATAGTGCTTCTCGGTGTCAGCTCAGGGGCGATACCGCAGAGCATACTGACATTAACAATAATGCTGGCGATAATAACAATGTCCTTTACGTCATATTTCATGAAATACGAGGCCCATGCTTATCATTATTTCATCAAGGCACTCAAGAAGCTGGGGTTCAAGATAGGCCATCATGGCCCGATGTGTCAGCACAAATTATCCTATGATGTCATACTCTGCGGCTATGACCGTATAGGCTACAGCATACTCAAATCATTAAGAGAACAGAAGAAGAACGTCCTTGTCGTGGATTTCAATCCTGACATCATAAAGAAGCTGAAGAACATCGGCGTTGCATCCATGTATGGCGACCTCTGCGATCCAGAGATCATGGGCCGGCTGGACATCAAGCATACAGGCCTGGTGATATCGACTGCAAACTCATATAGGGACAACCTGCTGATGCTGCAGAAGATCAAGGCAGCGAACAGCTATGTCCCGACAATAGTCACAGCGCACAAGATAGATGAGGCGCTGGAGCTGTACAAGAAGGGTGCTGATTACGTCATCCTCCCTCACTTCCTTGGAGGTGACATGGTCTCGACATTGCTGCCTGATTTCGAATCAAACCAGCTGAGGATGCTCATGGTGAAGTACAAGCACATAAATGACCTGTTGGCGAGGAAGGACATAGGTCATGAGCACCCAACGCACATCACTGCATGAACATGAAGACTGAAGAGATCAAGAAGCTGAAGAGCAGGGCAAGGCTCATGGAGCCGATAGTCAGGATAGGAAAGAACGGCCTGACCGACAGTGCGATACTCCAGGTCAAGAAGATGATAAACAAGAAAAAGCTTGTCAAGGTGAAGTTTTTGAGATCATTCATAGAGAGCAACGACAGGAAAGCAGCTGCAAAGCAGCTCGCAGAAGCAACGAATTCAGAGCTCATAGACCAGGTAGGCTTTGTCGCAGTGCTGTACAAGAGGTGAGGAGTCAAATACACGACAACTTTCAGTTGTGGGCATTTGACCTTCGGTCAAATATGTAACACTATCGTCGAAAACATTACCATAATGTTTATAAGAGCATATGACAACCATCAAACGAGGTAAACAAGGAAAATGCTTGACTGCAAGGATTTCGGTTTCAAGGATTGGGATGAGATGGAGATGACCAGGGGACAGGAGCCCCAGCCTCTCAAGAACTTCCCTAAGCCAGAGCACAAGATGAGGCTGGTGTACCAGTCATTCAACCAGTCTGTGGAAGAGGTGTATTTCTG
>JAHWIS010000051.1 GCA_019322385.1 Candidatus Woesearchaeota archaeon | reverse complement strand
GGAGAGAATGCAAGGAAATGCCCTGCTGACTGCGGCGGTGAGGAGCCTCCGGCAGATGATGCAGGATGCTATGAGTTCATAGCAAGAGGCGCGAAATGGAGAACTGTCGAGCCTTGGGTGTTCAACCCTGCGAATACAAGAGGCCTTGACGAACTGACTCTGTTCAGCAACTTTGGCATGGATGTCGAGAAGTGGGACACAGCAGCAGGAGTAGACATACTCGGTGCAGGATCATCTACATCAGACTTGCTAGTCGCAGACACTGCAAGCCCTGACAACCTGAATGAGGTCTATTTCGGTGAGATAGCAGATGAGGGAGCCATTGCAATTACCATAGTGTGGGGCATCTTCGGCGGACCGCCGAAAGCAAGGGAGCTCGTCGAATGGGACCAGGTCTATGACCAGGTTGACTTTGACTGGAGCACTGCTGGAGAAGCCGGCAAGATGGATTTCGAGAGCATAGCGACTCACGAGCTCGGCCACAGCGCAGGCATGGGCGACCTATACAACGCAGAATGCTCTGAGCAGACCATGTATGGCTATGCCTCAAACGGCGAGACCAAGAAGAGAACTTTAGAGGCTGGCGACATAGCAGGCATCCAAGACCTCTACAACTAATCATTGACGCAGGCTTTTGCCTGCTTTTTTTTCTGATTAAATGATTTTCAATAGAGCTGGCGCCGGCGTCACTTTATCTAATTCTGTTTAATTTAAATAAAAAAGAAAAAAAGTTTCTAAAAAAGCATTACCAGGGTCCTGGAGGAACGTATAGTTCTAATTCAATCCAAAGACCATTATAACTTCCATGGTTAAAAATGGTTTGACATGAATAGAGTGTTAGTGTTTCTACTCCCTGATCTGACCAGTCCTGTAATAAAAAAGGGTCAAAAATGCGGGGGGCCTCAGAGACGAGAGGGCTGCTTTCAGTAATTATTCCATCTGGTCCGATGCGTGCAAACCACGCAACTTTCTCCAGTGGATGATTGGAATAGTAGATGTATTTCTCGTTGTTCAAAGTAAAAAAACCAGTAGTTGAAAATGTTTGGCCGTTGCTAAGAGTCATGCGAACAGTCTTGTATAGAGATACTGTTGTACCGCCAATGTTTATTTGGCTGTTGGGCTGAGGTACAGCATCTAACAAACCTATATTTACCAGGGATGCATCTCGATCGAGAAACGTCACGACATTGTAACCTCCTGCACTAACCTGCATTCCTGTTACTTCTGGACAATCTGCAGACCTGTTCAACCCAATCATGAAAGCGATTACTGCGACCACAGCAACAAGGCCTATAGTCATATAGATACGTGATTTGTTCACGCCAGTCTTTTCCATTTAAAATCACCTCAAACTGTCTTTTTTCGCTGAATCAGCAAAATACGGGGCGTTTAAGAGAAAAGTACTATATTAAGCATATTGTCACTAATGGTTACTAAATCTGGATGTGATAATCCGGGCGTCATTCATTTCTATATAACCCTCAATCCCAGCGCAGTCAAATAAGCCAGCGAAGAAGTCAGTACAATGTTTCCCAGGAGCAATGGTACTATTATCCTCTTGAATGGGTAGCCTGCAACACCGCCGGATACTGTCAGCAGGTTGTTGGGGAATGGTGTGAAGCCGACATAGAGGAAGATAAGTATCTGTACCAGCCAGCGTGGTCTTTTGTTTATCCATTCAAGCAGTCTTTCTGCGCGCTTCTCGAGTCTTTCAGGCATTATGCCTCTTCCCTGCACACCAAAATAAAAGTAAAGGCTGTTCCCTATAGTCATTCCTGTTCCTGCTATCACGCCAAGCAGGAACGGATTCAATCCTCCTGCAGCCAATGTTATTATCGCAGGATAATATGAAATCGCAGTGAGTGTCGCTGCCTCCCCGAACACACCAAAAAGGAATGAGAGTATATATCCGTTTTTCACACCTATTATCTCAACAAGCTCCTGCGGTGTTATAAAATACAATAAAGCACTCCAGAATACGATGAATATGAGAAGGATAAAGAATAGCGCATAGTTTCTTGTCCTCTTTTTCATCCTTAATCAGAATGCTCTGTCATTTAAAGTTTTTGTGATTATGGAAAGAAATCACATACGCCTTTTGACTGATATGAGCGCTTTTGCTTTAGGTATCATCTGCTCGCACTCGAGTATTTCTGTTGCAGCCATCAATGTCCTCGAGAAAACAAACAGTTCATCACGGCGCATTGTCAGCAGTTTTCGTGTCTCTTCAGTCACTTTCCCTTCGAGGATATGGTCTTTCAATTGTGAATAATGTCCAGAATATATATCCCTTGATCTTGAGACCTCTAAGACACTGTTGTGGATAGTGAAACCTGCCTGTGAAAGCGACTGCAGCTGGCGGATGCTGTATTTTTGTATGTATTCCAGCGCAGAACCAAGAGCCTTGAATGCATGTGAAGCTGAAACAGTGGATTGCGGATAAGCGAACCTATGCAGTGCATCTTCAAGGTTCTTGAGGTTTGACTTAGAAGAATCTGCTGTCTCACGTAGATTGCGGAAGTAATGTGTTGCGCGTTTGTACTCTTCAGGATTCATTCTATCACATTAGAAATTAAAGTCCTTTCCCTTCATCAGCATGCTCTGGTCTGCTGGCTCGTCATCCACTTTCTGCTTTATGCCGATCTTCTTCAGCTTCTGCGCTATCTCGCACACAACAGTCGTGTGATAGGAAGGATGCTCGAACATGTCTGTCTCTGCATTCACAGCTATCTTGTGGTATGGATACTCATCAAACAGCTTGTCATAATTGTCATTCAGCTTCTGCAGGTATTCAACAGGTATCTCTTTCTCTTCATCCCTTCCTCGTTTGGATATCCTGTGCTTCAGAACCTTAACATCATTGACTTTCAAGTAAACAAGCAAAGTAGGAGGCTGGAAGCTGTTGCAGATCTCCTTGTATGTCTGGTCATAGACATAATACTCAAGCTCATGCATGTTGCCAAGCTCAAAATTGGTCTTGCCAAACACATTCTTGTCCTCAAAGATGGTCCTGTCCTGCACAGCAATGCCTTCAAAATCCTGTATCCTCTTCAGCGTATTCAACCTTATAGTGAAGTAATACATCTGTGATGCGAATGCCCATCGTTGTTTATCCTTATAGAACTCTCCAAGAAGCCTTCGTTCAGGCACTTCTTGGAATGCCTTCATGCCTTTACCTTTCTTCAAGAAACTAAGAAGCAATGCCCTATTAGGCTCTTTCAGTACCTGCTGCGTGAATTCGGTCTTCCCGACGCCTATATTGCCTGCGAAAGCTAGATGCACTTCTGCCATAAAAACCCCCTAGAACCCATATAGGTGGCCAATTCGATTATATAAAGGTTTTTGTTGTTTTAAAAAAGAATTCACTTCTTGGAAACCTTGACTTCCTTGACCTTCCTGCCGAATATGTAGATATACTGCCAGGCAAATCCCTGCTTCCTGACAACATCGACATCAAACCCTTCTTTCCTGAACACTGCCTTTATCTTCCTGTCTTCTGACAGCCAGTCTATGTTGGGTATGACATCATAGAACTTGTCATAATCCAGGAACACTATCCTTGCTCCTTTGTTCAGCCTCTGGTTCAGCTGGCTGAGTATCTGCTCCTCAACCTCTATGCTGCCGATCATCCCGACAGACACAACGGTATCTATACGCGGAATCTTTGGATGCACCTTATGTGGCTTGTCTTGCAGCAGCGTGACATGCATGTGCCCTTTTTTCTCTATCCGTCTGCGTGTTATCGCGAGCTGGTGCGCTGACTGCTCTGTTGCATACACCTTTCCTTTCGGCGTCACCTCTTCTGCAAGGAGCATCGTAAGTGTGCCTACATTGCAGCCATACTCAAGTACGTGCTTGCCTTTTACATCCCCTAATAATGCTACAAGTTCCTGCCTGACTTTCTTAGGAAGGTTGATCCGCTCAGTCACCAGCGCGATGTATGCCAAAAGATCATTGACCTTTATGATAACTTTAGGATCATAATACAGTTCAACCAGGAGATACAATGGGAATCCTACAACCATCATCGAGATCCCGAGCGCTATGATCTGCAAAGCACCTCCTGTCTCGATCGCCCACATCACGAGCAGGAACAGCATGAACAACACTACGATTGCAGGGCCTATCTTTCCCAACGGCGCCCTGAACCATCTCGTGAGATCTGGCTTCCTGTACCTGAGTATCACTACGCTCATAAGCACGAATGAGTACATCACAAGCACCATAGGCACCAGCAGGCCCAATAATGTTGAGTATGAACCCGAGCCGATCAGCACAAGGATAGTAGTCAATACTGCCTGGAATATGATTGCCTTGTATGGTGTGTTGTACTTCGGGTGTATCTTTGCGAACTGTACAGGGAAAAGCTTGTCCTCTGCCATCGACAATAACAGCCTTGGCGCTGCGACTATCCATGCAGCTACAGAACCTATGATAGAGATGTAGACGAGTATCGTGAAGATGTCAAGCCCTAACCTACCGAAGTGCGCCTGGCCGAGGTCAGACAACGGTGATGCTGATTCCCCGAACTGCTGCCAGGGTATTGTTCCCAGTGATGTCACGACGAGCAGCAATGAAAGCACTGCAATGCATACTGTCCCTATCACAAGAGCCTTCGGCATCACCTTCGCTCCATCCTTTGTCTCTGCTGCAAGGAACGTTGCAGATTCCCAGCCAAAGAATGTCTCTGCGATCAGGAATGTCGTGATGAGTATCGATGATGCAGGGAATACAAAGAACGGGCTGAAGTTTGTAGGGTCGAAATGGATGAATCCCATGAATATCAGTACGATCGGCGTGGCGATCGTTATGCACGCGAACGTGACAAGCATCACTGCGCTTGTCTTCATCCCCTTGAACGCGATATAGTTGAAGAGGAACACGAAAAGCAATGACAGTGCTGTCTTGAAGAAAGGTACGTGTATAGGCAGCAGGTATTGTATGCCTCCTACTATCAGCATCGCGATAGTGATGTTGCCTGCGAGTATGGTTATCCATCCCATCAGGAACGAGGGGAACCTGCCGTACGCCTGCTTGCAGAACTCATACACACCCCCTGCTTTCGGGAACATGCTTGTCAGCT
>JAHWIS010000050.1 GCA_019322385.1 Candidatus Woesearchaeota archaeon | reverse complement strand
GCTTGACCGTACTGCTTTCTACCCGACATCAGGAGGACAGCTGCATGACATCGGCACATTGGGTGATCGAGAGGTTGTTGATGTGTTCAAGCAAGGCCCTCATGTAGTGCATGTTGTCAAGGGAAACAATATCAAGGAAGGAGACAAGGTAAAGGGACGAGTCGACGAGGTACGCAGGCTGCAGCTTGCGATACACCACACAGCGACTCACATCGTGAATGGAGCTGCAAAGAAACTGCTCGGCCGCCATGTGTGGCAGGCAGGAGCAGCAAAGACAATGGACAAATCAAGGCTTGACATAACCCATTATGATTCTTTATCACAGAAAGAGATGGATGCAATAGAGAAAGAAGCCAACGAGATAGTCAAACAAGACATAAAGGTCAATAAATCAATCATGCAGAGGAAGAAAGCAGAAGAGAAATATGGATTCGTGCTTTATCAAGGCGGTGCAGTGCCTGGCAGGACAGTGAGGGTCGTCGAGATACCTGACTTTGATGTTGAGGCATGCGGAGGCACGCATCTTGACTCTACAGGAGAGGTCGGCGAGATAAAACTCCTGAAAAGCAGCAAACTGCAGGACGGGATTGTTCGTTTGGAGTTTGTCGCTGGCAATGCAGTCGCAAAAGTGGAGAAGCAGGAGACAGCAAAGCTCAGCGAGATAGCTAAGCTGTTAGGTGTTAAGAACAACCAGGTGCCTTCACGCGCAGAAGAGCTGTTTGCAGTGTGGAAAAAAGCAAAGAAGGCTTTGAAGAAAAAAGCTCCACTCAGCGCAGAAGAACTAAAGCTTACTGTAGTGTCAGAAGCAAGCGGAACAGACGACGAAATCCTAGAAAAAACAGCACAGATACTCAAGACACAGCCCCAGCATGTCGAGAATACTATAAAGAGATTCCTCAAAGAGCTTGAGGAGATGAAGAAACAGACATAACTATTTCTTTCCTTTGGACCTCTTTGACAAAGATGCTATCAAATCATCAAGCGCAGAATCAGAAAGAGCGTAATTCCTAAGAACATATAAAACAGCTTCTGACTCCTGCGGGTGAAGAAAAGACTTCAGCCTGTTCTTCCCGACCATCTGGATGGCATCGACCCTCTTTCCCCTGACAAAGTCATGCTCAGTGCACAAAAGCTCAACAAGATAGAAATGCAGGTTCTTGCCCAGATAGAACTTTGCAGTCACACGAGGATCATAAGACGCCCTGTCTCCGCTGCTGTAGTCCAGCCTCTTGACCAAGCCTGTATCGGTTATGTTGCCGACATCAGAACAGCCTATCAGCCGCTGGAGAGTTTCCTTTATGCCTTCTTCATCATCTATATCAGGAAGGCGCCTGCCCTGAGGAAGCCTCCACGGCACATCATAATAGCCAGACATCTTGACCAGAAGTATCCTGTTCTGCTGGTGAGCTATCAATGCATAATCTTCCCTGTATTCCTCGCTCATGCAAAAGAAAATATCAAGATAGAGTTATAAATATTTCTGTTAATTTAAAAAAAGAAAATCAAAAAAATTCAACCATGCAATTTTCCTAAGAGCTCTTCATAATATAATTACCCTCTGCAGGCATGTTCAGCAGATTCTTTGGTGAAATACTTGCTGACAATCTCGATGCTGCGCATCCTGTCAGCAACATTGTCGCTGGCTGATATGTCGTCGTACTCGTGCAATGCTGCGACAGCCTCCCTGACATAGGTTCTTGAGACCCATGTGCCTGCCACTCCTTCGCGCATCCTATGCCTGTAGCGGAAGCTGGTCTTCTTGTTTCCGTCCTTGTCTTTCCTCGTCAAGCGCTCTACGCTGATTCCGAGCTCGCTCCTCTGGTTAAGCACAGATTCGAGGTATGTCTCTTCGACGCAGGCCATATCCTGCGGTTCTATGGCAGGAGTATCGTATGCATGTGCTGCAGGGCGGTTGTATGTTCTCTCTGTTGACGCCAGTCTTTCGTTACCCTGGCTGTCATGCATGTTGTGTCCGCTCTTGTCCTTCTTAGTGCGGTATTGTCTGCACGCGTCATTACCTGCGGTCAAGGTCATATCGTCAGCATCTATCATGCTTGGATTGATCTCAGCGCCCCTTCTTTTGATCAGGTCACGGATGTCTATCCCGTATTCTGCAAGCCATCTCCCTGCCATCTTGAACTGCTCTTTAGTGCCGTGTCCACCGCTCCATCTCTGGCCTTTTTTGCCGAACTTCCTTGAGCCGTACCAGTATGCTGTGTTGATAAGTCCTTGTGCTGATATCTTCTCCTTGCCGTCTCTTGAAAGGTTGTACTTTTGTGCTTTTGACAGCGGATGGTCTGCCTTGACTTTTCCCTCTATCTGCGTGTATGTAGACTCGACGCACCTCTGCTCAAGTGTCTCCATGTCAGGCTTTGTCTCTTCTGCAAGCTTTTCTTCTTCCTTAGGCCTGGTCTTCAGAGGCTTCTCGAATATCGGCCTACCTTCCTTTTCTCTTTGTTCCTTATATTTCTTAAGAGCCTCATCCGCTCTGCTTTTCTCTTGCTGTTTTTTCTTCAGATATTCCTCGTCGACTTTCGTGACCATTTCAGCTTTTTCCTTTACAGGCTCTTCTTTCTTATCGCCCTTGAAAGCATCCAACAGGAAATATCCTCCAAGCAGAAGGGCTGCAGTGACTGTGCCTATGACACCCCATTTCTTTCCTGTGCTCATGCCTTCAGAATACGTCTCTGGAGATTCAGAAGGCACTTCAGGCCTTGTCATGATATCACGCTCAGGATCCATCTCTGGACTGACAATAACAGATTTCTGCTCTTTAGGCTCTTCCTGCTCAATCACTTCTTCAATATCAGCGTCAGTGACTTCCTGCACTTCCTCATCTTGAGGCTCCTCTACACGATCATCATCCACAGGTTCAGAAACAGACTCATAGACTTCATCCATGCCATCTCTGCTTGCTTCTTCAGCTTCGGCGATCTTTTTTGCAACATCGGCTCCACTGACCTTTTGTGTTATTTCATCTTTCAAAGGCTCTTTTTCGCGATCATCATGAGAATAATCATCTTCCTCTGGCTCTTCTGCAGCATCTTCATCTTTTGATTCTCCTGTCAGATGCACGCCGCTGTAGTCACGGGCCAGATTTTCAAGAGCCTTCTTACCTACATCATGAGGTCCTGAATGCTGCATACCTTCCTGCAGCTCAATGCGCACTCCAGGAGAACGCTCCTGGTCATAGCTGGTCTCCTTTCGCTTGAATGGATCTATCTCTGTGTCCTGCTCACTTCTTGGATCAATCTCATCCTCTTCTGACTGTATGCTGTGTGTCTCCTGCTCTTTCAGCTCTTGCTTGACAAATTCAACCACTCTTTCAAGCCCGCCATATTTCTCAATCGTATCTGGCTTTGGCATAGGAGAAGTAGGATCATTTTCCTTAAGCTGTTCATATGTCTCAGGGAACTCGCCTGTACTATGGAAGTATTTCAACACAGGATTCTTGACAAACAAAGGTATTGCGTTAAGTATACTAGACTCATCTCTTTCTTTACCATCTTTAACATCATCATCAGCCATCTTTCCACCAACCCTGGCTCGCATAGAGCCTTTTTAAGAACCGTAAACAGCTACCTCTTTTTTATAGAAAAATTTCCTAATTATTAGACACGCTTTATATATAAATATTTTGATTGTTAATTACTAATAGGTGAGTAACGGCTGTTTTCGTCCCAAATTGTGGACGACAGATAGGGATTATAGAATAATTTTTTAAATGAGAGCACTTCTTTGATTATCATGTTGAGTGTTGAGGATATCATAGAACTGTGTATCAAGAATCTTGAGATAGAATTGGATGATGAGACCAGGGAGAAATCGCGCAGATTCTTGAAGCGACATATCAAGGCGAATCCTATTTTCAAGTTCGGGATGGTTGAAATTAGCGACCGCCTTCGACATTCTCAAGGCAGGCAGAACTATCCAGAGATGCTTGCCAACAGATTAGGGATGTTCCTCTGCCAGACAGGAGAGATAGATATACCTGTTGACTTGAACGGTGAAAGCATACGGATAGGAAGGCTTGATGATGGAACACCTATGGAAAGAAAAGAGAGGAAGAAAGACCTCTATGTCCTGTCGCAGAAAGCTGTAGTGAGAGGCGGGCGCCTCAGGGAAAAGAAAGCAAGAACTGCGCGTGAACTTCTTCTAGACAACATATACAGATGGGGCGGGAGCTGGTCAGAAACTGTTGATGAGGTAGGCAAGGACAGCGAGGCAAAGAGGTATTTCGGCAGGACAATCACACACAAGGACG
>JAHWIS010000049.1 GCA_019322385.1 Candidatus Woesearchaeota archaeon | reverse complement strand
CATCATATCTGTCATTGCGCTTGTCGGAGTGCTTGTCGTCGCAAAGAAGCATCTGGTAAAGGATGTCGGCGGCTTGATTGCTGCTGCTGTGCTTGTGTGGATCTTCTCATACAATGGTTTCATATCAAAGCTTGAAGGAGGGGTATTGTTCTTCGGCTATATCGCTTATCTTTTTATTCTGAAGAAATATGGAATGACAGAAGAGGATTCAATCATCCAAGACAAGGATAACAGGACATGGAAGCATGTCGTGATAGTCCTCGCAAGCTTTGTTCTCATGGCATTTGCAGCAGACAAGATGGTAAACCACTCAGTCATACTTGTCAGGCAGCTGCCTATAAGCGCATCATTCTTCGGTGTGATACTTTTGGGAATCGCTGCAGCATTCCCTGAGCTGATGACAGCATTGCTCGCTGTCTATAGGAAAAAGGCAAAGATATCTGCAGGCGTGCTGATAGGAAGCAACATAACAAACCCTATGTTTGCCCTTGGCTTGGGTGCCATGATATCAAGCTATACAGTGCCTAATGTCGTTGTGTGGTATGACCTTCCTGTAAAGATAGCGACTGCACTGCTCATACTATGGTTCTTATGGAAAGGAAAGCTAAAGAAAAGAAATGCCGTGATACTGATACTGCTTTATCTCGCGTACCTGTTCTTCAGGCAGATGTTCTTCCCTGCTGATATAATTTGATTCAGCGACGCAGCCAGGGTCGTTTCCTGTATCTTGTGAAATAGAATATAGCAACACCGATGCACGAGCCAAATATGTTCATTATGGTGTCTTCCATTGTGTCTATGTACTGTCCTTTGAAATCCTCTGCGCCATAGCCATCTCCAGGCCCTGGGAAGAACATGCCTTCTCCAGTGCTGAAATACATGAAGCCGACGTACTCTGTTATCTCGACAGTGATGCCAAAGAGTATGACAGAAGCGACTACCATGAATATGAAAAGCAGCTTGTGCTCGTCAACAACAGACCTCTTGATCTTATGACGCTTCCAGGTGTGGAGCTTTCTCGCAGCAATACTGAACACAATATAGGCAGCCATTATCCCTCCTACAATATGGACAAAATTATCATAGGCGATTATGCCGTGCTTGAAGTTGTAGAACCCGAAAGTGCCAAGGTTGTGCACGAGCCATACAAGACCGAAGAGCGAGAACTCAAATGTGCTTATCTCAATCCTCTTCCTGAGAACAAATGCAAGAGTGATGACCATCATGGCGCTTACATTATCATAGAACCACTGCGAACCATAGAAGTAGTTATAGATTGCGAGGGCTAGGAAGATTAACATGAAAATTGCGTATGCGATTGGAGTCTTTTTCTGCATGGTCCAGCTTATTTTGTTCTTATTGATAAATGTTTGGGTAGGGTAAAGCTTAAGCCACGGCCGCGCTCGCTCTGCTTCTGTTACCTATTTATCATGCCCAACTGCAATACTATTTGCTCCTGAATCCGTGAGCTCGCTAGGCGGCCATGGCTCTTTAGTTGACTTTACCAAGTGCAATCCAAAAAAATATAAAACAAAGCGTATTAGAGCAGCACAATGAAACCAATAGAACTCCTGAAAGGGATTGAGATAATCGACCTGGCGCTTTATCTGAGAGAGGAAAAGATACTGGTGCTTGCGGACTTTCATATAGGGTATGAGGAGGAGCTTGTTAAGCAGGGAGTGCTTGTGCCTAAGTTTCATTTCAGAGATCTTGTTAAGAGGGTTGAGAAGATCTTTTCAGTTCTTGAGAAGCAGAAGAAGAAAGTCAAGATCGTCGTGATCAATGGCGACCTGAAGCATGAGTTCGGCAGGATATCAGACGAAGAATGGCGCAATACATTGAAGATGCTGGACTGGCTTGGCAGGAAGTGTGAGAAGATAGTGCTTGTGCGCGGCAATCATGACACAATACTCGGACCTATTGCAGAGAAACGAAAAGTCATGTTTGTCGACAGCTTTCTGGATGGTGAAAAGATGATAATACACGGCGACAAGATGGTGGATATCCCATCTGCTGTTAAGACAGTCATCATCGGGCATGACCATCCTGCAGTAAGCATCTACGAAGACCTGCGGAAGGAGACCTACAAGTGTTTTCTCGTCGGAAAACACAAACGCAAGAACCTTATTGTCTTGCCTTCACTAAATCCTCTCACTGAAGGCACTGATGTGAAGAATGATAAACTATTGAGTCCATTCCTGCACAAAGAACTAGGGAATTTCAATGTCTATATTGTCGCAGATAAGGTTTATGGCTTTGGGAAATTGAAAAAGCTTCGCAAGTATTGAATCAATCACCCTCAAACTCACAAAGCGTGAACATCTTGTAGCCTTTGTCTTTTATCTTTTTCTGGCCGCCGACATCAGGGAGGTCGACGATGAATGCCATCTCAATGATGTCTCCGCCGAGTTTCTCTACGAGTGCTGCTGCTGCGAGCGCAGTGCCTCCTGTTGCGAGGAGATCGTCGACAATAAGCACCCTGTCGCCTTTCTCTATCGCGTCGCAGTGCACCTCGATCTTGTCAGTGCCGTACTCCAGCTCATACTCATGCATCTCTGTCTTGCTCGGCAGCTTGCCTGCTTTTCGTATCGGAACAAATCCCTTGCCGAGCTGGTGTGCGACTACGCCTCCGAGAATAAACCCTCTTGCTTCCAATCCCACTATGACGTCGATGTCAACTCCTGTGTATCGCTGAACAAACTCATCGACAACCTT